>NZ_JAAGPO010000052.1:0-59977 GCF_017104825.1 Burkholderia sp. Ac-20345
AAGTGTTCCCAGTATCCGGGTTCACCCTGAGTTTGTGAAATTGCTTGTTTCAATCCGGGGCATCGAGAATTTCTATCTGCTTCCGGCCCTTGATTGGGTGCGGCGTGCGGGGGAGGTAATTGACGCGCGGTGTCGACGAGCGCGCGGCTCGTGGTCCGGCCGGCGGCGAGGTCGGCGGCGAGCTGGGCGAGCGGGGGGAAGGGCGTGAAAGTGGTCATGGCGGCTCAGGGGCGAAGATGTTGAAGAAGCGTGGAGCGGAACGAATCGATATGGCTCTCGACGGCCACGCGCGCGCCGGCGGCGTCGCGTGCCGACAGCCGGTCGAACAGTGCGCGATGCTCGTGCTGGACGTCGGCGAGATGGTGAGGTTCGGACAGCGTGACGAACCAGAAGCGCAGCGAGCGCTCGTGCAGCGCGCGCAGGATCTCGGCGAGGACCGCATTGCGCGCGGCCGCGGCGATCGCCTGGTGGAACGCACGGTCGAGTTCCATCATGCCTTCGACGTCGTGCGTGTCGACGCAGGCCTGTCCTTCGTCGAGCAGCGCGGCCAGGCGTGCGAGATCGTCGGGCGTCGCATGGCGCGCGGCGAGTTCCGCGCAGTACGCTTCGTTGATGCGCCGCACGTCGATCACCGCGACGATGTCGTCGAGCGACAGCGGTTGCACCATCAATCCCTTGCGCGGCATCACGGACAGCAGCCCTTCGAGCACGAGCCGATGCACGGCCTGGTGCACCGGCGTGCGGCCGATACCGGTGCGCGCGACGAGGTCGGCTTCGTTGAGCGCGGCGCCGGGCTTCAGCCGCATCGTGGTGATGTCTCGCTGGATCAGCGCGTACGCGCGGTCGGCGAGGCTGGCCGCCGGCGCGGCGGGGCGGTCGGAGGTGACGTCGGTCAGGGCATTCATGCGGAGGGCGGTGCGGCGGCCGGGCGGGGCGCGATCATGGCGCGGGCGATCGGGAAGCGTGGACGATGCCTGGATATTATTGTGATATATCACTGGTGTCCAGTACCGGTCGCGACGCATCGGCGTTGCCAGCGCGCGGGCAGGAACGCTCCCCGACGCAGTTTGCCGCCGACTTGCAACAATATCGACAGGATGTTGCAGGTTTGCCGCTCGATCGCGCACTGAAGCATAATGATTCCTCGTTTATCCATACGCGTGAGCGACGTACCAGACCATCGTCATGAGCGAAAACACGCCTTCCCCGGCCGGTCTGCCCGGCACCTCCTCCGTTTCTTCCGATTCCCCCCGTCCCGCACCGGCGAAGGTGCCCGATGCGCCGGCAGCCCAGGCCGCCGCGCAGAACGTCGCCGCGGACGGTGCGTCGCCGGTCACGGCTGCGTCCGAGCCGGGTGCGCCCGGTGCAACGGGGGCAGCCATCGATGGCGCTGCCGCTGCCGCGCCGCCGAAGCATGGCGCACCGCCGCCGGGGTTCGGCGCGCAACCCGACTTCGACACGCCGCGCCCGCCGCCCGCGAGCGCGCAGAATGCGCCACCGGCCTACCTGAAGCAGAGCGACACGCCGTGGTCGGTGTTCGGCCGGATCATCGCCGCGCGCGCGCGCCGGCTGTTCGATCGTGCGGGCCAGCGCATCACGCAGCGCACGCTGCGCATTGGCGTGTCGGCGCGGATCTTCCATCCGGAGCCGGGCGCGAAGGGGCTGCGGGGCAAGACGCTGCAGTATCTCGAGGAATCGATCGCCCACTGGGTCATGTCGCGCGACGTGCTCGTGTTCATGATCCCGACCGTCGGTCACCAGGGGATGATTCATCCGAGCAACATCCGTCTGCGCGACTACGCGAAGCATCTCGACGGCCTGCTGCTGCAGGGTGGCGCAGACGTATCGCCGCAAACCTACGCAGCATCTGACGCCCGCCCCGAATGGCCGGGCGATCGTGTGCGCGACATGTATGAACTCGAACTGCTGCACGAGTTCGTCGAGTCCGGCAAACCCGTTCTCGGCGTGTGCCGCGGCTGCCAGCTGATCAACGTCGCGTTCGGCGGCTCGCTGTACCAGGACATTGCCACCGATGTGCCGACCGCGAACGCGCACGTGAGCGAGCATTACGACCAGCATCGTCATGCGATCCGCTTTCCGGATTCCTCGACGCTCGCGAGCATGTTCCCCGGGCGCAGCGAAGCGATCGTCAACTCGATTCACCATCAGGCGATCCGTGATCTCGGCCGCGATCTGAACATCGAGGCCGTGTCGGCGGGCGACGGGATCATCGAAGGCATTCGTCATCGCCGTTCGCCGTTCGTCGTCGGCGTGCAGTGGCACCCCGAGTTCCATCGTGCCGGCGGCTCGGAGCTGCTCGACTGCACGCCGCTGCTCGATGCGTTCCTGCGCGCGGCGCGCGAAACCCGCCTGTAGCAAGCCGCATTATTCGCATCGTATGAAGGCCGGCCGCATCCCGATAAATTCGAGAATGCGGCCGTTTCGTTTTGAACGATAATCGCGAGTTCCGATCCGTTCGCCGGAGTCTGACGTTGGCTTTCCGAAACTTCTCCCCTGCACGACGCGCCACGTGGATCATTGCGCTGGCTGCCTGCGCGCAAGCGGGCACGGCCTGGTCGGCCGACGCGACCGCGCCCGCCGCCGGTACGCGTCCGGCGGTCACGAGCCTGCGCGGCGACGCGGCGGCATCCGGCGCGGCCGCGTCGGACGCATCCGCGCAAGGCAACGTCGCCGAGCTGACGCGGATGCTGCACGATGGCCGGATCGTCGAGATGCGCACGACGTACAACGGCAGCTACGGCGCGAGCCTGATGTTCGATCCGCGCGAGATGACGTATTACGTCGCGCTGTTCCAGGACAAGCACCTGTGGCGCGTGATCCGGTCGCAGGAGAAGAGCCGCGCGGAGATGGTGTACGCGAACTTCGTTCAGCAGACCATACAACTTGCCGATATCGAAATCCGCCGTACCGAGCTGGAGGCGCAGAAGGCGTTTCTCGAGCGCGTGATCGCGCTGCAGGCGAATCGTGCGCAGCAGTTGCAGGCCGACCTGAGCGTTGCACGTAGCCAGCAGGCTGAAGTCGCGCAGCGGCAGCGTTCGGCGCAGGAGCAGGCACAGGCGCTGCAGGTCGAGAAGCGGGCCGCGCAGATACAACTGCGTGATTTGCAGGAACAGGTGCGACAACTCGAGAAGCAGACCGAGACGGGGCTGCCCGCGCACAAGTAACGATTCGTTGGACGGACGGAGAGAGACGAGCAAAACCCGGCGAAGCGCGCTTCGCCGGGTTTTTTCATGGGGCGGCCGTCAGCGCGCGAACGCGCTTGGCGTATCGGCCAGGCGGCGGCGGGACAGTTGCGCCGTCCAGTCGAAACCGGCGGCGGGCGCGTGCGTTGCGCGGGCAGGCCGGGTAGCGCGCAGTGCGCTTTCCATCGCGATCAGCGTGAGCGGATCGTCGAGCGTGTCGCGTTCGGGACGACCCGTACGAGGCGAACGCCGCGACCGCAGCGGCAGGAGCAGCACAAGGCAAATGTCGGGTTGGCGTGGCATGATGCGCCAACTACGCCGGTGCGCGCGTCGTTGCGCGGCGCGCCGCCGGCGGGCAGCGATGCCCGTGCGCGCCGGCCCGGCGCCGCGTGCGTCGTCGGATTCACGCGGCGCGGATTCGCGCCATCCGAGTTGAGCGAGAAAAACATGTCCACAGCGTCACACGCCATCGCGCAGGAATCGAAATTCCGCACCGTGTTCCGCGTCGTCAGCGGCAACTTCCTGGAAATGTACGACTTCATGGTCTACGGCTATTACGCGTCGGCCATCGCGAAAACCTACTTTCCGAGCGGCGACGCATTCGCGTCGCTGATGCTGTCGCTGTCGGTGTTCGGTGCGGGCTTCCTGATGCGGCCGGTCGGCGCGATCGTGCTCGGTGCGTACATCGACCATCACGGCCGGCGCAAGGGGCTGATCCTGACGCTCGGGCTGATGGCGCTCGGCACGCTCACGGTGGCCGCGATACCCGGCTATGCAACGATCGGCGTCCTCGCGCCGGTGCTCGTGCTGCTCGGCCGGCTGCTGCAGGGTTTTTCGGCAGGTGTCGAGCTCGGCGGCGTGTCGGTCTACCTGTCGGAGATCGCGACGAAGGGGCACAAGGGGTTCTATACGTCGTGGCAATCGGGCAGCCAGCAGGTGGCCGTCGTGTTCGCCGCGTTCGTCGGCGTGCTGCTGAACCGCGCGCTGCCGGTCGAGGAGATGACCGCGTGGGGTTGGCGCATTCCGTTCCTGATCGGCTGCCTGATCGTGCCGTTCCTGTTCCTGATCCGTCGTTCGCTGAAGGAGACCGACGAGTTCCTCGCGAAGCGTCATCGTCCGACGATGGGCGAGATCATGCGTTCGATGCTCGACAACTGGCGCGTCGTGGTGGCGGGCATGGGGATGGTGATCATGACGACGGTGTCGTTCTACATGATCACCGCCTATACGCCGACGTTCGGCAAGGAAGTGCTGCACCTGTCGTCGCTCGACGCGCTCGTCGTGACCGTCTGCGTGGGGATCTCCAATCTCGTGTGGCTGCCGCTGTCCGGTGCGTTGTCGGACCGCATCGGTCGCCGCCCGGTGCTGATCACGTTCACCGTGCTGACGCTGCTGACGGCCTACCCGGCCGTGCTGTGGCTCGTCGGCGATCCGTCGTTCCTGCGGCTGCTCGCGGTCGAGCTGTGGCTGTCATTCCTGTATGCGTCGTACAACGGGGCGATGGTCGTCGCGCTGACCGAAGTCATGCCGTCCGACGTGCGCACGGCCGGTTTCTCGCTCGCATACAGCCTGGCGACGACGATCGGCGGCTTCACGCCCGCGATCTCGACGCTGCTGATTCATCAGACCGGAAACAAGGCGGCGCCGGGGCTGTGGCTGAGCGTTGCTGCGATTTGCGGACTGATCGCGACGCTCGTGCTGTATCGCACGTCCGAGGCGCGCAACCAGTACAAGGCGGCCTGAGCGCCACCCGTTTGTCGCGCGGCGCCGGCCGCACGCATCGCATTGAAAAAGGGAGCGCGCGCTCCCTTTTTTCGTCTGCGTTCAGGCTTCGCGCAGCATGCCGGCGACCGCGGCCGCCACGTCGAGCCATTCTCCCGGCGCGGGCTGGCGGGCGAGTCTGGCCTGCGGATACCACGGGCAGTCGTTGCCGGTGAACCAGCGCCAGTCGGGCGCGAACGGCAGCATGACCCATTGCGGCTTGCCGAGCGCGCCGGCAAGGTGCGCGACTGCCGTATCGATCGTGACGACGCCATCGAGCCGCTCGATCAGCGCGGCCGTGTCGGCGAAGTCGTTCAGCCGGCCGTCGAGCCGATGCAGGCGCGGATGCGCATCGACGCGTGCGCGCTCGTCGTCGTCGAGTGCCGGCTGCAGCACGATCCAGTCGATATCCGGAAGCGCCAGCAGCGGCGCGAGCGCGTCGAACGGCATCGAGCGGTTTTCCTGCGCCTGCCGGCGCCCCGACCACGCGAGGCCGAACTTGCGCTTCGATTGCCCGCCGAGCGAGCCGCGAAAGCGCCGGGCGGCGCCGTCGGGGGTGTCGAGGTAGCGCGAGCCTGCGACGATGTCCTCCGTCTGAAGCCCGAGCAGGAACGGCAGGCTCATCAGCGTGCACGCGACATCCGCGGCAGGCGGTTTCGCGGCGCCCTGTGCAACGAGCGTCACGCGCCAGCGCGACGCGGCCGGCGCCAGCAGCGAAACGAGTTCCGGCTGGACTTCGAGCACGACGCGCGCGCAGCGTGCGCGGGCGAGCGGCACGAAGCGGACGAACTGCAGCGTGTCGCCGAAGCCCTGTTCCGCGCGGATCAGCAGCGTGCGCGACGCAATCGGCTCGCCTTGCCAGCGCGGCAGCGTGCCGAGCGGCGTCGCGCCCGGCGTGTCGTGGCGCGCTTCATACGCGGGCAAGCCGCGCGTGAAGTCGCCCAGTGTGAGCAGCGTGACCGCGCGGTGCAGCCGCGCCAGCGTGAGATCGGGCGCGACGCGCAGTGCCTGGTCGAATGCGCGTAGCGCCATCTCGTGCGCACCGAGCGCATGATGTGCGTTGCCGAGGTTCAGCCAGGCCAGGCTGAACGACGGATCGAGGCCGACGGCGCGCTCGTAGTAGGGCAGCGCGTCGCGGTGGCGTGACTGCGCGCTCAGTGCGTTCGCCAGCCCGAACAGCGCGAGCGGAAACGGCGGATGCAGTGCGAGCGCGGCTTCGAACGCGTCGGCCGCCTCGGCATGCCGGCCGACCGCATCGAACGTGTTGCCAAGATTGAAATGCGCGGCGACGAAGCGCGGCTGCGCGGCGATCGCGGCCTGGAAGTGCGCGATCGCGTCGCTGGCGCGGCCCATCGCGTTCAGCGCCATCGCGAGGTTGTTGTGCGCCCCCGCATGCCCGGGCCGCAGCTCGAGCGCGCGATGAAACGCGGCGAGCGCGTCGTCGTGGCGGCCGAGTGCGTTCAGCGCATTGCCGAGATTGTTGTGGATCGACGCATCGTCGGGCGTGAGCCGGAGCGCGCGGCCAAATGCATCGATCGCATCGTCGTGGCGCTGCAGTGCCGCATACGCGTTGCCGAGGTTGTAGTGCGCGAGCGGAAATTCGGGCGCGAGCGTCAGCGCGTTGCGAAAACGGTCGACCGCTTCGTCGAGCCGGCCGAGCGCCTTCAGCGCGTTGCCGAGATTGAGCTGCAGCGCGGCATCGTCCGGCCGCAGCGCGACGGCGCGGCCGACGAGATCGGCCGCCTCGGCGTGCTGGCCCTGCTGGTGCCGCAGCACGCCGAACAGATGCAGCGCGTCGGCGTCGGCGGGGTTGGAGGCGAGCGCGTTGCGATAGCCGTGCTCGGCCTCGGCGAGGCGGCCCGCGCGGTGTGCGGCATACGCCCGGTCGAATGCGGAATCCATAACGCGAAAACTGACGGAAAGCGCGTATTTTCCCACACCGCGCGGCGGTGCCGCGAATCGGCCGATCGGCATATGGCCCCGTCACGCGGAGCGGCGTAGACTGGGGGCTGTTTACCTATGGAACGCGCATGCGAAGGCCCGAAATCGCTCGCAGGGCAAGAAGCGAGGAGCGCCGTTTGGCCTCGCCAAACAAGCGACGAGCGACGCCGCCATGTGGGCGATTTCGGGCCTTCCCGTGACATGGATTTTTTTAATTTGGGGTTGCCACGAGAACGGCCGCTCGCCGCGTTGCGCTTCTTGCGAATACGTCAGTATTCGCGGCGGCGCGCGCCTCGCGAGCGGCCGTTCTCGTGGCAACGCATGCGCGTTCCATAGGCAAACAGCCCCCTAGACCGCGTGTCATCGAGGTTCTCATGGCTGACACACTGCCCGATATCCCGCCCGTGCTGATTGTCGGCGCGGGGCCGACCGGCCTTGCCGCGGCGATGAGCCTCGCGCGGGCCCGCGTGCCGGTGCGCATCATCGATCGGCTCGCTGCGCCCGCACCGCATTCGCGCGCGATCGGCATCCAGGCGCGCACGCTCGAACTGCTGGAGCAACATCGCGCGGTCGAACCGTTTCTCGCGCTCGGCCATCGGGCGCATGCGGCCGCGCTGCATGCCGACGGCCGCGTGATCGCGCGGCTCGATTTCGATCCGCTGCAAACGCGCTATCCATATCTGCTGTTCCTCGATCAGACCGTCACCGAGCGCTTGCTGGCCGAGCATCTGGCCCGGCTCGGCGTGACGGTCGAGCGCGGTGCGACGCTGACCGCGTGCGATGCGGGCGGCGCGTCGCTCGATGTGTCGATCCGCCGCGCCGACGGTCGCGACGAATCGTTCGCACCGTCGTACCTGATCGCGGCCGACGGCGCGCACAGCACGGTCAGGCATCTGCTCGGCCTGGGCTTCACCGGGCAGGCGTTCGAACAGACATTCCTGCTTGCCGATTTCGCGGCGATACCCGACTGGCCGGACGAAGAGATCCACCTGTTCACGGCGCCCGAAGGCATCGCCGGCCTGTTTCCGATGGGAGGCGGCCGTTACCGGCTCGTGGCCGACCGGCCGCCCGGCAGCGACGCGTCGCCCGATGCGCCGACTCCGTCGCTGGCGGAATGCGACGCGATCGTGCGTGCCCGTGCCGGTGCGTCGATCTCGCCGAGCGATCTCGCGTGGTCGTCCTATTTTCACCTGCACAGCCGGATGATCGACCGGCTGCGTCACGGTCGCGTGTTCTTCGCGGGCGACGCCGCGCACGTCCACAGCCCGGCCGGCGCGCAGGGCATGAACACCGGCATCCAGGAAGCGTTCAATCTCGGCTGGAAGCTCGCGCGCGTGCTCGGCGCGGGCACGCCCGAGCGGCTGCTCGACACGTATCACGCGGAGCGCCATCCGATCGAGCGCGACGTGTTGCGGCAGACCGGCTTCGTCACGCAGATCGTCGAAGCCGAGCGTGGCGCGATGAAGCTGCTGCGCGATCATGTCGTGCCGCTGCTGGCGTCGTTCGGGCCGATGCGCGACGCGGTGCGGCGCTCGGTCAGCGAGCTCGGCGTGCAGTACCGGAAGAGTCCGCTCACGCTGGAGCGCGTGCTCGACGGCGGGCCGCGCGCAGGCGAACGGGCACCCGACGCGCACGTGCGCGTGCTCGACGGGCCGCTCGGTCAGGCACCCGGAACGGCGCGGCTATACGACCTGCACGATCCGGCGAGCTTCACGCTGCTGCTGCTGGAAGAGCCGGCGAATGCCGACGCTGGGGCCGTGGCGCCGATGCCGGCCGATGCGCAGGCGCTCGTGCAGGGGCTCGAACGGATCATGCCGGACGCGGTGCGCGTCTGGCGCGTCACCGATGCCGAAGGCGGTGATGCCGGGCTTGCGCAGGAATACGGCCGCTCGCGGCCGTCGTTTTACCTGCTGCGTCCGGATGGTTACGTTGCCGCGCGCGGGCGCACGGCAACCGACGCGAACGGGCTGCTGCGCCACTGCGAAAGCTGGTTCGCGGGCATGTCGCGGTCCGCTTGACGGGGTGGTCAGGCAGTCGCCGCGGCGGGCACGAGCGACGCACGGTGCACGGCGATCGCGTCGCGCACGATCGGCGCCGCACGTTGCCCGGCCTCGCTCGACGGATCGTCGAGCGCCGCGAGCAACGCGCGGCGCATCCGCGGCTCCCAGAAGCGCCGGATATGGTCGGCGATGCCGGCCAGCGCTTCGTCGCGATCGGGCATCGATTCGAAGAATGCGCCGATCTGGTTGGCCATGTCGATCAGGTGTCCGTTGTCCATCGCTTCCTCACTTGCCTGACGTCACGCCGGCGGCCGCGGCTGCGCGCCGTTCGAGCAGATCGAGCTGCTCCGCGTTGAAGCGCGCGTAGGCTTGCTGCCAGTCGGACGGCTGCGCGACGGGCAGCACCTGCACGGCCGTCACCTTGTACTCGGGGCAGTTCGTCGCCCAGTCCGAGCTGTCCGTCGTGATCACGTTCGCACCCGATTCGGGGAAGTGGAACGTCGTGTACACGACGCCAGGCTGCATGCGTTCGGTCACGAGCGCGCGCAGCACCGTCTGCCCCGCGCGCGATTCGATACCCACCCAGTCGCCGCTGCGGATCCCGCGATCCTCGGCGTCGTGCGGATGGATCTCGAGGCGATCCTCTTCGTGCCAGCGGACATTCTCGGTGCGGCGGGTCTGCGCGCCGACGTTGTACTGCGACAGGATGCGGCCCGTCGTCAGGATCAGCGGATAGCGTTGCGTGACCTTCTCCGGCGACGCAATGAACTGCGTGATCACGAACTTGCCCTTGCCGCGTACGAATGCGTCGATGTGCATCGTCGGCGTGCCTTCCGGTGCCTGCTCGTTGCACGGCCACTGGATGCTGCCGAGCGCGTCGAGCTTAGCGTACGACACGCCCGAGAAGGTCGGCGTGAGCCGCGCGATCTCGTCCATGATTTCCGACGGATGCGCATAGTCCATCTCGTAGCCGAGCGCGCGCGACAGCATCAACGTGACTTCCCAGTCCGCGTAGCCCGCGAGCGGCGGCATCACCTTGCGCACGCGCGAGATGCGGCGTTCCGCGTTCGTGAACGTGCCGTCCTTCTCGAGGAACGACGAGCCGGGCAGCAGCACGTGCGCGTACTTCGCGGTCTCGTTCAGGAAGATGTCCTGCACGACGATGCATTCCATTGCCGACAGCGCGGCCGCGACGTGCTGCGTATTCGGGTCCGACTGGACGATGTCCTCGCCCTGGCAGTAAAGCCCCTTGAAGCTGCCGTCGAGCGCTGCGTCGAACATGTTCGGAATGCGCAGCCCCGGTTCCGGCTGCAGCTTTGCCGACCACGCTGCCTCGAACTGCGTGCGCACGATCTCGTCGCCGATGTGCCGGTAGCCGGGCAGCTCGTGCGGGAACGAGCCCATGTCGCACGAGCCCTGCACGTTGTTCTGGCCGCGCAGCGGATTGACGCCGACGCCTTCGCGGCCGATGTTGCCGGTCGCCATCGCGAGGTTCGCGATGCCCATCACCGTCGTCGAGCCCTGCGCGTGTTCGGTCACGCCCAGCCCGTAATAGATCGCGGCATTGCCGCCCGTCGCATAGAGGCGCGCGGCTTCGCGCACCAACTCGGCCGGCACGCCGGTTACTTCGGCGGTCGCCTCGGGCGAGTTGTCGGCACGCGAGACGAAGTCGCGCCATTGCTCGAATGCGCGCGTGTCGCAGCGCTCGGCGACGAACGCGTCGGCGACGAGCCCTTCGGTGACGATCACGTGCGCGAGCGCGTTGACGATCGCGACGTTGGTGCCGGGGCGCAACTGCAGGTGGTGGGTCGCCTTCACGTGCGGGCCGTCGACGACGTCGATGCGGCGCGGGTCGATCACGATCAGCTTCGCGCCTTCACGTACGCGCCGCTTCAGCCGCGAGCCGAACACCGGGTGGCCGTCGGTCGGGTTCGCGCCCATCACGACGATCACGTCGGCCTGGCTGACCGACGCGAACGTCTGCGTGCCGGCCGATTCGCCGAGCGTCGTCTTGAGACCATAGCCCGTCGGCGAGTGGCACACGCGTGCGCAGGTGTCGACATTGTTGTTGCCGAACGCGGCGCGCACCAGTTTCTGTACGAGGTAGGTTTCCTCGTTCGTGCAGCGCGACGACGTAATGCCGCCGATGGAATCGCGGCCGTACTTGTCCTGCAGCTTGCGGAATTGCGTTGCCGCGTAGGTGAGTGCTTCGTCCCAGCTGACTTCGCGCCACGGGTCGGTGATCTTCTCGCGGATCATCGGCTTCGTGATGCGGTCCTTGTGCGTGGCATAGCCCCACGCGAAGCGCCCCTTCACGCACGCGTGGCCCTCGTTCGCGAGGCCGTTCTTGTGCGGCGTCATGCGCACGACCTGCGTGCCCTTCATCTCGGCCTTGAACGAGCAGCCCACGCCGCAGTACGCGCAGGTCGTGACGACCGAGTGTTCGGCCTGCCCGAGTTGCACGACGGATTTTTCCTGCAGCGTGGCGGTCGGGCAGGCGGCGACGCACGCGCCGCACGACACGCATTCCGACGCCATGAACGATTCGCTTTCGCCTGCGGCGACGCGCGATTCGAAACCGCGTGAGGCGATCGTCAGCGCGAACGTGCCCTGCGTTTCCTCGCAGGCGCGCACGCAGCGGTTGCAGACGATGCACTTCGACGGGTCGTACGTGAAGTACGGATTCGACTCGTCCTTCTTGTCACGCAGATGATTCGCGCCATCGAAGCCGTAACGCACTTCGCGCAGCCCGACGACGCCCGCCATGTCCTGCAGTTCGCAGTCGCCGTTGGCGGGGCAGGTGAGGCAGTCGAGCGGATGGTCGGAGATGTACAGCTCCATCACGTTGCGACGCAGCGACTGCAGCCGGTCCGACTGCGTGCGCACCTTCATGCCCGCTTCGGCAGGCGTCGTGCACGACGCCGGATAACCGCGCCGGCCTTCGATCTCGACGAGGCACAGCCGGCACGAGCCGAACGGTTCGAGCGAATCGGTCGCACAGAGCTTCGGGACGTTGACGCCGGCTTCGATCGCCGCGCGCATCACCGACGTGCCGGCCGGCACCGTGACCGGCTGGCCGTCGATTTCGAGCGTGACGTCGGTATCGGCATACCGTTGCGGCGTGCCGTAGTCGGTATCGTCGAACGGATCGCGGGCACGCGCCTGAGCGGCGCTCTTGCACGCGCATTGGCCAGAGCCGCAACCGCCTTGGCGGACGTTGTTCGTGTCGAGGGACATGCAGGGCTCCTTCTGGGTCAGGCCGCAGCCTTGACCGGACCCGACGCGGCATGTTTGCCGGCAGCGAGCCCGAAATCTTCGGGGAAATGGTCGAGCGCGGACAGCACCGGGTAGGGTGTCATGCCGCCCATTGCGCACAGCGAACCGGCCAGCATCGTGTCGCACAGGTCGCGCAGCAGCGTGACCTGCCGCTCCGACGTATCGCCGTGGCGGATGCGCGCGATCGTCTCGACGCCGCGCGTCGAACCGATCCGGCATGGCGTGCACTTGCCGCACGACTCGATCGCGCAGAACTTCATCGCGTATTCGGCCAGCTCGGCGAGGTTCGATGTGTCGTCGTGCAGCACGATGCCGCCGTGGCCGACGACCGCGCCGATCGCCGTATAAGCCTCGTAGTCGAGCGGCACGTCCCACTGGTGGTCGGGCAGGTAGGTGCCGAGCGGGCCGCCGACCTGCGCGGTGCGCGCCGGCCGGCCGCTTGCCGTGCCGCCGCCGAAGTCGAACAGCAGTTCGCGCAGCGTGACGCCGAACGCGAGCTCGACGAGGCCGCCGTAGCGGATGTTGCCCGCGAGCTGGAACGGCAGCGTGCCGCGCGAGCGGCCCATCCCGTAGTCGCGATAGAACGCGGCGCCGCGCGCGAAGATCACGGGCGCCGTGGCGAGCGTGATCACGTTGTTGATGACGGTCGGCTGGCCGTACAGGCCGGCGAGCGCGGGCAGCGGCGGTTTCGCACGCACGACGCCGCGCTTGCCTTCGAGCGATTCGAGCAGCGCCGTTTCCTCGCCGCACACGTACGAGCCCGCGCCTTTCGCGACGTGCAGCTCGAACGCATGCGCGGAGCCGAGCACGTGCTCGCCGAGCCAGCCGGCTTCGCGTGCACGGACGATCGCGGCTTCGAGCGTGGCGATCGCATGCGGGTATTCGCTGCGCACGTAGATGTAGCCGACCGTCGCGCCGGTCGCGACGCCCGCGATGATCATCCCTTCGATCAGGCAGTACGGATCGCATTCCATGATCAGGCGGTCGGAGAAGGTGCCCGAATCGCCTTCGTCTGCGTTGCAGACGATGTATTTCTGAGTGGCGCTCGCTTGCCGGACCGTGCGCCACTTGATGCCGGCCGGGAACGCCGCGCCACCGCGGCCGCGCAACCCAGATTCGATCAGCGATTCGCATACGGCATCGCCGTCGAGTGCGAGTACGTTCTTCAGGCCGGCGAGGCCTTCGTATTGCAGGTAATCGTCGATCGACAGCGGATCGGTCAGGCCGATGCGTGCGAACGTGAGGCGTTGCTGGCGTGCGAGATAGGGCAGTGCGTCGACGAGGCCGACGCCGCTCGGATGCGTGCCGCCATCGAGCCAGTTCGCGTCGAACAGGGCGGGCACGTCGGCGGCCGACAGGTTCGCATAGCCGACACGGCCGGCGGACGTGCCGACTTCGACGAGCGGCTCGAGCCACAGCAGCCCGCGCGAACCGTTGCGGACCAGTTCGATCGCGACGCCGCGCCGTTCGGCTTCCGTCGCGATCGCGGCGGCGAGCGCGTCGGCGCCGAGGGCCAGCGCGGACGAATCGCGCGGGACGTAGATGCGGGTCGTCATGCGGCCTCCGGTGTGTGGGCGACCGCGTCGGCAAGCAGCGCGTCGAATTTCTCCGGCGTGACCCTGGCATGCAGCACGCCGTTGACCGTCAGCGATGGCGACTGCGCACACAGTCCGAGGCAGTAGACCGATTCGAGCGCGACGTCACCGGGTGCATGCGTATCCGCGGCATCGCCGTGCGCGGCGTCGAACCGGCAGCCCGTGCGGGCTTCCGCATGCGCGGCCAGCGCTTCGCAGCCCATGCTGCGACATGCTTCGGCGCGGCACATCTGGATCGTCACGCGCGCAGGCGGCGCGGTGCGGAAGTGGTGGTAGTAAGTCAGTACGCCGTGCACTTCCGCGCGCGACAGGTTGAGTGCCCTGGCGAGCGGCGCGACGCAGCCCGGCGGCACGTAACCCGCGTCGTCCTGGATCGCGTGCAGGATCGCCACGAGCGACCGGCCGGCGCGTGCATGGCGCTCGACGAGCGCGTCGGGCGCTTGGGAATTCGGGGACATCTTGTGCTCCTCCAAAGTCTCATATGCGCTCGAAATTCATATAGTGCACATCGTGACTTCGATCTGATTGATTTTGACCAACGATAAGCGGAAGATTTGGCCGTCGCAATAGGAAATCGGAGTGCATAATTGATTCGAATCGAATGCGACGCGTTTCTGACCGTACGCGACACGGAAGGCCGTGCGGCCAACCTGTCGGACGTCGCGCCGTTGCTGGAACTCGTGGCCGACACGGGCAGCATTGCGCAGGCCGCACAAGCGAAAGGGCTGTCCTACCGGCACGCGTGGGGCATGTTGCGCGCGCTGGAGGCGTGCATCGGCGGGGAACTGATCGAAACCGCCCGCGGCAAGGGCTCGACGTTGTCGGCGCTCGGGCAGGCGGTCGTCGATGCGCAGCGCCTCGCGCGCAGCCGGCTCGACGGGAACCTGCGCACGCTGGCGGCCGAAGTGGCGAGCGACCTGAACCGGCGGCTCGCCCAGCGCGACGGCGCCGTGCGCATCCACGCGTCGCACGGCTACGCGGTCGCGACGCTCGTCTCCGCGCTCGTCGATGCGCAGGCGGCTGTCGACATCAAGTATCGCGAGAGCGTCGAGGCCGTGCAGGCGCTTGCCCGCGGCGAGTGCGACCTGGCCGGCTTCCATCTGCCGCGCGGCGCGTTTCGCGCGCAGTGCGCGCAGATCTACCGGCCGTGGCTCGACGATACGCGCCATGTGCTGATCCACCTGACACGGCGCCAGCAGGGGCTGTTCGTGCCGCGCGGCAACCCGAAGCAGGTTCGCGGGCTCGCGGATCTCGCGCGCAATGACATTCGCTTCGTCAACCGCCAGCCGGGGTCGGGCACGCGCATGCTGCTGGATCTCGCGTTGCGCGCGATCGGCATCGATCCGGAACGCATCGACGGCTACGCGTCGGCCGAGCTCACGCATTCGGCGATCGCGGCGTTCGTCGCAAGCGGGATGGCCGATCTCGGCTTCGGCGTCGAGCCTGCCGCCCATCATTTCGGGCTCGATTTCATCCCGGTCGTCGACGAAGACTATTACTTCGCGTGCGAACGCGCGCGGCTCGACGCGCGGCCGCTGGCCGGCGTACTGGCGCTGCTGCGCGACGCGCGCTTCGTCGAGCGCGTCGCGCATCTCGACGGCTACGATCCGGCTGCGTGCGGAACGCTGACGAGCATCGCGACGGGGCTGGCCGGCGGCGACGGCGCGAGCGTGCCGGACGGCAATTCCCGGTAACGCGGGCGCAATCGAACCGCGATGCAGCAGCGGGGGATTTGCGCTACGCTTGCCGCTTGATCAACGTTCCAACAAGCACGCCGTTCAAGCGTCATCCCGCCATGAAATTTTCCGTTCCCCTCGCCGCGGCAGCGTTGACCGCGGGGCTGCTGACCGCTGTTTCGCCGTTTGCGCTCGCGCAGAATTCCCCCGGTGTGCCCGGCGGTATCCTGAGTGAACAGTTTCGCTTGAACGAGCATCCGCAGATGCCGTTTGCGGCGTCCTCGCCGTCGCAGAAATACCAGAGCGGCAAGAAGTCGGCCTTGCGCCGCAAGGGCGACTTGGGCGATCCGAACGGCTGCAACCTGAAGTGTCCGATGGATAGCCGATAACCTGGCTGACGGGCGCGTTCGCACGAGGGGCACGCGGCCCCGATTCGACTGGCGGGTGTTGCGCTCGCGCGCCGACCCGGCTGGCCGACCGGCGACGGCCGGCGTCCCGTGCAATTCCGATTCTGTCCGAGCCCCGTGGAGCGTTGCCGCTTCGCGGGGCTTTTGCTTTCCGGCGAATCTTCATGCGATTCGATGCAGGGCGACGCTGGGGTATGCGCATCGCTGGCCTGGCGGGTGATTCAGGGTTAACCCTTAAATGAGGAAGGATGTCTTCCAGAAACCTGCCTTATTCTTAAGCATCCGCCTACATAAACTTCGGGTTGTCAGCGATGAACAAGGTGTTCACCGCGAACACAGACAAATCTGGAGGTAGGTCATCATGAAGTCGCTCGTTCAAGCTGTTGTCGTTGCTGCCGCTCTCGTTGCCCCGGTCGTGTCGTTTGCCCAGTCGGGTTCGACGATCACCCGTGCGCAGGTTCGCGCCGAACTGGTCCAGCTGCAGCAGGCAGGTTACAACTCCGCTCGCGGCGAAGATCCGCATTATCCGGAAGCGATCCAGGCAGCAACGGCGCGTGTTGCAGAGCAGCAGCGCGCTGCGCTGGCGCAAGCGCAAGGCGCCGACGCCAGCGGTTACGGCGCACAGGCACAGGGCGCATCGGCATCGGGTTCGCGTGCAATGGGCGTGCGTCCGGCCACCGCTGAAGAAATGAAGTCGCTGTATCGCGGCAGCTAAGCCGCGCATCGCCCGGTGTGCGCGAACGCCGGGTGCGACGACACGTCGCGCCCGGCACTGCGGCTCCCGGGCTGGCCGCTGCCTGGCGCGATCGATGATTGCGCGGGCGCGGCAGGACATCCGTCACCTCCTGTCGCCGGAACACCGGTGGCATTCCGCCCGGCCCACCCGTGGCTGGGCGCTTTTTCGGAGCGAGAGGGGCGCATGCGTTTCGCCGGTAACAAAAAACCCCGCAGACTTGCGTCATGCGGGGTTCGTGCGGCGAGCGCGGAATTTGGTGGGGCGGCGTCACTCGAATTTCAGCGTGTAAGACGTGTCAGTAAAGGCATATAGTATTTAGAATTTGAAATGTACCCCCATAAATACCCCCGGATCGGTGGCGCTGCCTCCCGTTGCGGTGGTTGTTTCGCAGCTCTGTCGGGTGTCGCTAGCGCGGTTCTTCTAGCGAGGACAAGTTTACAAATTCCCTGTTGACACCTGACGTCGGACGGGAATAATCTGCAGTCGCCGCTGAGACAACAGCGGCCGGGCGTGGAAACCCGAGATACCCCAAGGCGGATGAGCCGCCAGCTGTGCGGCTATTTTTACGTCCGTGCGCTTTTGCACGCCGGTTTCTATGGCGGGCCGAGCGAGGGCCAGCTTCGGCTGGGCCGGTTTCCTTGGGTACCGGTTTTCCACCCCTTGCTGTCGGGCCCGCCACCCCTCATGTGGAAATGAGCGGCGGGTCTCCATCAACACCCAAGGAGGCCGCACCATGCGCCAAGCTCCCGCTCGTCCCGAGCAACCGCAATCCCCACTCGAAATTATCCGGGGCGCCCTGCGCGCTGCCGCGCTCGCACCGACCTATCAGGATGCCCTCGACGTCACCGGCGATGCGCTGCGCCACCTGGCGGAAATCGCTCGTGAACTCGAAACGATCGGCTGCATGAACGAAATTGGCAGCGAGGCCGAATATGCGCTGCGTTCACGCGCAGAAACGCTAACCACGTCTGCCTGACGGCAGTTCGATGCAACCACATACGGAGTCCATCATGGCGTTTCATATTCCGGACAATGCTTTCCCGATCGGTCAAATCCCGGATCAGGTAACCGTATCGTCGCGCGATATTGCTGCATTTCATGCATTGCAGGGTGAGATCCGCACGTGCATTTACGCGTTGCGCGGCGCGCTCGGTCGCCATATCCAAATTGATACGGTTCCTGGTGCAGAATGGTTTTGGCAACGTGCCGAAATAGCCGCCGATGAACTCGACGCTGCAATAAATAAGGCCATCGGTTTGGATTGAACAACGGAGCGTAGCCAGCCTGATAGGGTGGGTGGGCGCTGCCGCTGTTCGTGTCGATTGACAACGAAGGAGTGAATATGGCCCATACACCCCGGAAGCCCAAAGCGGAGACGAATCAGCGTACCGACCGCGAACTGGCGTTATGTGTTGAACTGCTCGACTCGCTCGTGGACCGGCTAGCCGACCGGCTAGCAGGCCGAATGGCTGAAACGTTGCGTGAGCTTTACCCGGTGCCAGCGGTAGTAGCTCGTCCACAAGGCTGGACTGCTCCGATTTTGCCGCAGGCACCGGAGGTGCGGGTCGGCGCGTTGTATACCATCCGATACGTTATGCAGCGATTGAGCGTTTCGAGAGGGACTGTGTACCGCATCGCGCGGAGGGGCGATCTCGAGCTCGTAAAGATTGGTCACATAAGCCGGGTGACAGGCGAAAGCCTCCGTGCATTGATCGAACGGGGGCATACGATGCACCAAACCGGCTGATCGACTGCAGCAGCTGGCATACCCCTACAACCGTGCCTAGCTCGACGGGGCGAAAACCGGGCGCCCTTACCCGGCTGGCGTGGTTCTATCTTGAGGGACTGCGTGGAAGGATTACGCGAAATGACAAACGACGAACGCACAGCGGCTCAGACGCGTGCTGAGGAACTGTATCGCCTATTTGATTGGGAAACTGTGGGAAGTGAATATGCCGCGCGCATGGGCAAGATCAACGAAGACTTGCGCGCCCGGCCGATCGATGCCTGTGTGCTGGAATGTCTCCTTGCGCTTGTGCGTGAAGACGCGGCCGCGACGCGGGAGGCGCTATTGGATACGCTGAACGATTTTTCCTCGATTAAAAAATCGAAGGCGGAAAGCGGTCGCTCTGGTGGCAAGGCTCGAGGAAGGAAGTACGCTCCGCTGCGCGCTTTGGCGCTGGAATTGGCGATTGCAGGAGGGTACCCAAATGCGAAAGCCGCGGGCGATGCTATTGAATCGAACGTTCGCGCACTCGCTGAAGAGTTGAAAGTGGATTTCAGCGCGGATCGAGGCAGTCAGACTATTGCCGACTGGCTTCGAGACGCGGGATTCGATTTGACCTAATCCCATTGCGTTTTCAGTATCGCGTAGCCGTGCAGGTACGCGAAGCATCATTTTTGCTTCGCGGCTATACGTGACGGAGTGTGTGCGTTGAAATGTGGCTGTGTCCAATCTACCGCTAGGGACGGCCAATGACCACCACCTTTCACCACCCCTTGCGTACCGGCGAACGCAACAATCCTCAAGCCCTGCCACTTGATGGATTCACCCGATGGGCGGATTTAAAGCACCTCGTTCCGCTGAGCCGAGAAACCATCCGGCTGCGCGAGATCGCCGGCCGCTTTCCGAAACGCATGCAACTCGGTTCGTCGCGCTCTGCTGCGTGGCCGAATCGCGAGATTCATCGGTGGCTCGCGGATCCTGCCGGCTACCGAGTTCCCGAGCAGGCGACCGCCGCATGAATTCCATCGACAACGCACGCTATCTGAGCCCCGCCGCGAAGCAGGCTGCAGCCGAGCACCTGCTCCGGATCCGCGCCATTCACGGAGACGACCCGTGTTCGCGCGAGCAGACCGCCGCGCATGAAGTCGGGCATACGATCATCGCCGTGGCGTTCGGCTGGCGCTTTCTCGGTGCTCACATTCGATCGCAGGATCTGGCTTGGACAGGCTCGACGCACTACGAGCACCGGCTGACCGGGCGCCCGTACACCCTTGACGAAGCGGCCGACGTCTTCTTTGCTGAAGCGGTGATGGACCTGGGCGGCATTGCGGGCGAGGAGATCGCCGGCCTGTGCCATCCTGCATCCAGCCATTTCGAGATCAAAAACGCCGGGGCCGCGTGCGCCGCACTCGATGCATTCACGGGTGAGACGCCCGGGAGTCATTTCGCGCGTGCGTTCGCGCTCGCGATGACAGAGATCCAGGCCAATGCCACGACGTTCGAAGTCCTGCGCGCGCACTTCCGACGATCGAAGCGGCTGACGCCGGCCGAGGGGCGGCGGATGCTGAAGAACGTAGCGCCGCGGCTCGCCGACATGCAGTTCGTGAAAAGAAAAAGCCCGCAATAAATGCGGGCCCAAAAATTTCAAAGCTCGGTAAACACGATGAATAGTACACCTACAGAAAATGCTGTCAAGCCAAACCATACAAACGCCAATCTGGTCGCGGCGCTCGCGCCGATCGTTTCGCGCGTCGTCACTTCGCACTGCTGGATAAAGCGCGACGGGCCGCCATCGCACATCAATCGGCCGTTGACTGCTGACCGGCTCGCGCATCACGTGAACGGTGGGCCGGCCTACGGCGCGGCGCAGATCGAGCCCGGCGCGTCGACGACACGCGTCGCGTGCCTCGACCTGGATTCGCACAAGGGCGAAACCTCTTGGTACGACATGCAGGCCGCGGCGCTGCGTGTGATGGCGCAGCTCGAGACTCGGGGCATGCGGCCGATCCCGTTCCGATCGTCCGGCGGGGCAGGGCTGCACATCTACATGCTGTGGGACGAGCCGCAGGACGCGTACAGCGTGCGATGCCTGCTGCGCGACGCGCTCGCCGCGTGCGAGCTGCGCGACGGCGTCAAGGGCGTGGCCGCCGGCCAGGTCGAAGTTTTCCCGAAGCAGAACAGCGTGCCGCCGGACGGGTTCGGCAACATGTTCGTGCTGCCGCTGGCCGGCAAGTCGGTGCCGCTCGATTCGTTCGAGCTCGACGACATGCCGAAGGGCTTCGCGGCGGAAATGGATTGGCCGGTGAGCGCCGACGTGCCGCACGTCGCGCGCGAGGAAATCGTAATGCCCGGCGCGGTCGACGTGCCGGTCGAGCTGGAGCTGATGAAGTCGGCGCTCGACATGATCCCGAACGCTGGCGACGACGAGCTGGATTACGAGGAGTGGCGCAACGTCGTGTTCGGGATCCACCATGCGGCGCGCGGGAGCGACGATGGCTTGGCGCTCGCGCACAAGTTCTCGGCGCGGTCGAGCAAGTACGACCCGCGGTTCCTCGACGAGCGCGTGTGGCCGCACATCGGCAAGACGTCGAGCGACGAGCGCGCGCCGATCACTGGCCGCACGGTGTTGCAGCTGGCGCGCGCACACGGGTGGCAGGAACCGATCGAAGACGATTTCGAAGCCGCCGCGCGCGTCGAGGCGATCGCCGTCGGCGTGCCGCGTGCTGCAGAGCCGGCAGTCGAGGTCCGCACGCCGCAAGCGCCGGTGCCAGCTGACACCGGGGAGAAGCCGCCGCGCGCACCGAAGAAGCCGCGTGATGACGAGCCGCCGAAGGGCTACCGCGCGCGCACCGAGTTCGGCAACGCCGAGCGCATGCTCGATCGCTTTGGTGCGGGCCTGATGTACGTGCCCGAGCTCGAAGCCTGGTACGCGTGGACGGGCGTGTATTGGCGCCGCGCCGTGCAGGTCGAGCTCGAGAACATGGCGAAGGAGACGATCCGCGCGCTCGTGGACGAGGCCGAGGATCTGCAGACGGCCGAGGAACGGATCGAGTTCTTCAAGTTCTGCGCCGCGTGCCAGAAAGCTGCGATGGTGTCGAACATGATCCGGCTGGCCGCGTCCGACCCGCGCGTCGTCGTGCCCGTCACCGAGCTCGACAAGCACACACACCTGCTCGGCGTCGGCAACGGCGCCGTCGACCTGCGCACGGGTGAGCTGCTGGCGCCCGACAAGGAACACCGCATCACGGTCGTGACGCCGGTCGACTACGATCCGCGCGCCGCAGGGCCGCTGTTCGAGCAGACCGTGCGCGACGTGTTTTTCGATGACGACGAGCAGGTCGAATTCTTTCAGCGCCTCGTGGGGTACGCAATCCGCGGCGAGCCGGAAGAGGACATCATCGTGATCCCGCATGGCGACGGCTCGAATGGGAAGTCGACGGTGCTCGGCAAGATCCGCGACGCGCTCGGCGCGCATGCGAAGGCTGCGGGGCCGGAGACGTTCCTGTCGGCCAGCGGCGGCCAGGGCGCGGCGGCCGGCGCGGCGCGCGAGGATCTGCTGCGCCTGCGCGGCGCACGTTTTGTCTACGTTGGCGAGCCGGACGAGGGGAGCGAGCTGCGCGAGGGGCTGATCAAGGCGATGACGGGCGGCGATCCGATCCCGGCGCGCGGCCTATGGGCGAAAACGACGATCGAGGTTGTGCCGACGTGGGTCGCGTTCATGCCGACCAACCACAAGCCGATCGTGAAGGGCGATGACCACGCGATCTGGCGGCGGCTGATGCTCGTGCCGTTCACCCGAAATTTCGACCGCGACCCAGACATCGTGAAGGATCCCGGCCGCGCGCAGCGCATCGCCGCCGAGTTGGCCGGCGTGCTCGCGTGGTGCGTGCGCGGCGCGCTGGCCTATCAGCAGCACGGATTGAAGCCGCCGAAGACCGTCGCCGCGGCGCGCGATGCGTACAAGGCAGACATGGATCTGCTTTCGGACTGGTTATCGGAGTGTTGCGAACTCGGGCCGGCGCATACCGAGGCGAGCGAAGAATTGTGGTTGTCGTGGAAGCATTTCGCGGAACGCCGTGGTGAACTGCGATTTATTGCGAATTCGCGGGCGTTGGCGCGTCGGCTCGTTGCGCGCGGCTTTTCGCAGGTTAAGAACCTGGGCCCGCTGCGCGCGCAGCGTGGTTTCGCCGGAATTCGTGTTGCTGTCGAGCGTGAACTCGGGGAAAGCGATCTCGCGTGAGTGAACGCGCAGAAATTTGCACGTTGTTGGTGGGCGCAGGGCGGGGGTGAGGCGTTTGAGGCGTTTTCACCCCCATTTTTCTTATCTTTTTCTCGCTATATAGAGATAAAAAAGATAGGGAAAAACGGCTAAATGATGCCTCAAACGCCTCACGGCAAACGTGCTGAAAATTACCTCTTAAGTTGTACTTATTTACGAGTTTGACTTTACCGGAGCGATGAACAATGCTCCGGTCAACAATGAAGGAAGGGCCGAATATGAAGAAACTGACCGCAAAGCAGCAGCGATTTGTCGACGAGTATCTGTGCGACCTGAACGCTAGTGCGGCCGCACGCCGTGCCGGGTACAGCGCGAAGACCGCCGCCGCCATCGCCGCCGAGAACCTGACAAAACCTAACGTAGCGAATGCGATCACGGCGGCGATGAAAGCACGTGGTGATCGCACGCGCATCACGCAGGATCGCGTGCTGCGCGAGCTCGCGCGCATCGCGTTCTTCGACATCCGGCGTCTGTACAACGCCGACGGCACGCTGAAGCGCCCGGACCAGCTCGACGATGAGGCCGCGGCGGGCCTGGCCGGTGTCGACGTGGTCGAGCAGATGACGTACAGCGCGGACGGCGACGGCGAACTGACGGCCACGCCGACGCTCACGAAGAAGGCCAAGGTCTTCGACAAGACGACGGCGCTCACGCTGGCGATGCGCCACCTCGGCATGCTGAACGACAAGCTCGAGATCTCGAAGCGGCCGCGCGTGCGTGTGGTCGACCAGACTGGCCGAAAACCGCGCGTGAAGGGCGATTGAAATACCGATTGGCGATTTCAATTTCGGGCGTAGCGCTCTGCCCGGCGGGGATGCGCAGCGCTCGCCGCGTGAAAACTTCGTCTAGCTACCCGGTTGGCTACCCACATGCGCCCCATCACGGACTGACAGACGGACAATTCGCCGCGCCAAACGACGCACGATCCTGCATGACGATGTGCGCATAGTGATATGCGCACAAACGCGAGATTCCACGCCGCACTGATGCGACGCTGATCGAATGCCTACACAGGAGCCGAAAATGGCAGCAACGAACCTCTACCTAGCCCCACGTACGCGGATGGCGCTGCAGACCTGCGCGCTGTTGCGAGGGGCCTCGATGTCGCGTGTCGTCGCGGACGCCCTGGCCGAATTCATCGAACGTCACGGGCTGCTGAAGGGCGGCGAGTGGCGGATCCGCCCGAACGCGGATCATGCGTGGGGCCGCGCGACGGCCGAGCAGGCAGAAGCGGCGCGCGTGCTCGCGTGGGATGTCGAGCTCGTGGAGGACTGATCGATGGCCGACATCAAACTGATCGAAGCGCAGCTCGCGGAAGCGCGCCAGCAGACCGCCACCGCGCAGCTGCAACTCGAGGATCGACTGCTTGAGAACAACGGCGCTGAGGATAAGGAAACGGCCTCGCTGCGTGCCGTCGCTGATCTGCACCGGTCGCGCGAAGCGTCGCTCGTCCGTGTGCACTCCGCTGCGCAGCGCGCCAACACCGCCGCCGCGATCGAAGCGCGGCACCAGGAGTCGCGGAGCGGCGTGCGCGTGGCCCGCGCTCTGGAGCGCCGGTACGTCAACGCCGCGAAGGCGCTCGAAGCTGCGCTCGAAGCGGTCGCTATCGCGCGCAGTGAGTTTCTGCAGGTCGATGCTGAATTGCACGAGGCAATCCGCGCGGTCTGCATGAACCCCGAGCTGCCCGAACCACATGCGTCTGGGTTGCGTATCGAGGGCGCCCGCGCGTGGATTTCAGACCGGGCCGTTCGGACGTATGTCAGGTCGATGTTCGATGAAGATCTGCGACCCGACAGCATCGCGGGCGTTGCGGCGAAGCACATGCAGCAAACGATCGTGCGCCTCGAATTGGCGGCCGAGTACCGCAAGCCGGCTAATCAACCGCCGCACATCATCGACAGCGAGTCTGCGCTGCGCTCGGTGACCGAAGCTGGCGAGGAGGCGTGATGGACGGCGAACAGCAATCCGCACCCGTCGAGAAGACGCCCGAGGAACGTGCCGCGGCGTTCTACTCGAACACGAAGTTTCCGGGCGCGGCCGAGACGCCGCGCGCGCCGGTCGAGCAGCCGAAGGCATGGTACGCCGCGGAGAATCTGCGGCTCAACGACGAGCAGCACACACCGCAAGCCGCAGACCCGGACGCGTTGGCGCTCGTTCGCAATGACCGAGAGCGCAAGTTCTACGGCGATGAGGTCGCGCATGGGGTGCTGTACGACGAACTGACCGGTTCCGGGCAGTGGGGTAAGGAAGTTGTCGCTTCGATCGACGACGGCCTGGGGGGCACAATCGATCGCAAGGAGTTCGCCGCGATCGTCGCAGACCACGGCGGCGACCAAACCGACGTGCGCGAATTTCTCGACGATGCCCGGCTATTTGCGCAGGGCTGGCCGGCGCTGTCCGAGGCCGACAAGCAGGCCCATCTTGCCGACGCTGTGCAGGGCATGAAAGAGACGTTCGGCAGCGATTGGGAGAAAGCCTGGGATGCGGCGAACGCGCTCGCGAAGCGCGATCCGCGCGTCGCGAAGGTGCTCCGTGAGACGGGCCTCGGCGCTGATCGCAAGACGGTCATCAAGTTCGCGCAGGAAGCGCTCCGGCAGCGCGTCGCCGGGAAGTTGAAGTAGCCGCCGCGATGCTGATATTGGCGATCAACTGGCACGAGGTGCTGCTCGACCTGCAGCACTTCTACCCGAAGCCGAAAGACGTGGCGCGGGAACTGCACGGCGCGGTGAGCGAGGCAGCCGTGCGCAAGTACATCGAAAACACGACCGAGCCGTCGCACGTGCGCGGTGAGCTGATCCTCAATCTCTGGTGCGAGACAACCGGTAAGCGGCGCGAAGATGTACCGCGCCGTCCGCGCGAGCGCATCTGATTCTGAACAGGACCTACATGCCTATCAATTTTCTGAAAGGCGTCCGCCGACGCGCCCGAGATTCAATTTCCGGACGCCGGCCGCGCTCGCTCTTGATGTCGGAACGCCTCACGCCCGAGCACATCCTCGCCGTCGAACTGCAGCCGACGCAGGCCGCGACTGCTGACGCGTTGACCCGGGAATATGCCGAAAAGCTCTGTGCGGCGACGCGCGTAGGGTGGGCGATCGTCGAAGACGGAAAGGTGCTCGGGTGCGGCGGCCTGGTGGAGTGCTGGGAAAGCCGCGCACAGACGTGGGCACTGATCTCGTCGGCGTTGCTGGATCCGCGTCGATTCAGGCTGGTTCACCGGATGGTGCGACGCGTGCTTGACGACGCGCCGTGGCGCCGTATCGAAATGGACGTCGACGCGTCGCACGCGGCCGGCATCGCCTGGGCCGAACACCTCGGGTTTGAACGCGAATGCGTTCGTCGTAAGTACACCGCCGCAGGGCGAGACATGTTGCTTTTTGCGAGGACGAAATAATGGCAATGCTTCCATTGGCCGCAATGGCGGGTTCGGCGCTCGGCGCTGGCAGCACGATGAGTTTGATCGCGACCGGCGTTAGCGCAGCCGGCGCGCTGGCGTCGGGCGCCGCGAAGTCGGCGCAGGCGAACCAGCAGGCCGCCGCACTCGACCGCAATGCCGCGCTTTCCGACCAGCAGGCCGGGCAGGTCTACGCGCAGGGCGTCAACCGCGAGACGGCGCAGCGCGCGCAGGCCGGGCAGCAGCTTGGCGAGCAGCGCGCAGCCATCGCTGAATCGGGCTTCAATCCGAACGCAGGGTCGGCACTCGACACGCAGGTGCAGAGCGTGCGCAATGCCGAGCTCGACGCGCTGCAGACCCGCTACCAAAGCATCTTGCAGGGCGGGACGCTCGAAGACCAGGCGCAGCAGGATCGATACACCGCGCGCACGGCACGGGCCAGTGCGCGCAACGGCATGCTCGCCGGCGGGATCTCGGCGGCCGCGTCCGTGCTCGGGGGTTTTGGGAATTATGCAAAAAACAATCCGCTTGGGCTCACGGCTTCGCTGAAGCCCTATGGCACCACGGCCGCCGGCAATCCGCTGCTGTTCACGATGCCATGATAGGCGCCCGCTATCGCGAGATCAGCCTTCGCGATAGCGGGTGGTTTGCTGAACACCGTCAGCGAACCGGGCCGAAATTTACGGCCGCATCGTACATGCTGACCAGGCTCGCGTTCCCACCGCTGCCACATACCTGCGCGTGCACGAAGTAGCGTTTGCCGACACGGATGAAGCTGTTCGCGTGCTGGCGATCGACATTCGACAGCCGTCCGATGTTCGTCGGCACGGACCATTGGGTTCCGTTCTTGTCGGTGAACCGGAAGGTTTCGAGCGTACCGCCGCTCGGTGTGAACTGGATGCCTTCGACAGTGACGGGCCCCGTGAACTGCGTGCAGTTGTCGCCCGGTCGATCGTGGACGTCGTCCATTTCCTCCAGCGCAACCAGGCGTTCCGCGGCCGCCGAGTTGCCGGTGAGATCCTTCGCTTGCCACGTCGTGACAAGGCGCGCATGCGCGTTGAATGACTGCGCCTCGGCCGCCACCGCCGAGAAGATGAGAGCCGCGCTGACGCACGCGGCGAATGCAAATCGTCCAGTTGAATTCACAGCGCCCCCGTTTCGTTGTTGTGGGTGGGCGCATTCTAGCGCGCGGCGTGCCTGTCGACGAGGCGTGCTTCAGTTGTGTCAAGCGTAGCTGTACATCGCGCACAGAATTGCCTAACATACGGATTTTATTGCATTTTAATTCGTGTCTGCTCTATGCTGAGCCCGTCGACGTACACAACGTTGACCGGGTTTGACAGCCCGAATGCATGCGGCGGACAACCGCCGCGATGGCGGCTTTTCTTCGTTTGAGAACGCGCATCTTCTATGGGTGGCGCGAGTGGAGAGGCTTCGGCCTGCCGGGTTCCGTATGCCCCGGTCTGTCAACTTCGCTCGTTGCCGCCCACCCCGTTTGACAGCGGGGCGGTGCGATCGCATACGGAGCTCACCATGAACGCCAACGTTCAATCTCTTGCTTTCCATATCGGTAGTATTCCTGATCAAGTGGCGGTGTCGTCGTGCGACATCGCGGAACTGTTCTCCGCCATCGATGCAGCGCGTGAGCTGATCCGCTCGCGTGGGTCTGAAGTGTCCGACGCGGTGCTCCCGCGGCTCGCCGACATTGAACTGCTCGTTGAGCGCATTGCGGGGTTGTAAGTCCTAACGCCCGCGTCCTGCAGCAGTGGGATGTGGGCGGCTGTCCACACTGAAGGAGGGGGCATGCCCTACGTATCGAAGACCTTCAAGGCGGGAGTGGCCGCGGCCGCCGGGCGCGACGTGGTGCTGAGCGAGGAATTGCTGGATCTGCTTGCGGATCGAATCGCGAGCCGCGTCGCCGCGAGGCTGCGCGAGCGGCTGCCGGCACCGGCGCGTCGGCAGGAGTGGGCAGCTTCCCCCGCGCCGGCGGCGGCAGAGCTGCGGGCCGACCGGTTATATCGCGTGGCTGATGTGATGCAGCGATTGGGCGTCTCGAAGGCGACCGTCTATAACCTGGCACGCGATGGTCGGCTTGAACTTGTTAAGTTCGGTAGGCGAGCGAGCGGAGTGACCGGCAAGAGCCTGATCGTATTGATCGAGCGAAATTGCACGCACCTCGACTGAAAGGGGAGGACGCCGCTAACGCCGCGGCGTCCTTATGCCTAGGCCTACAGAGTCTTGTTTGGCGTAGCAAACAGGACGCACGGAACGGGCGCCTGGCCGGCGGCTCGACAGTCGCTGGCACGCTCAAACATCGGTTGCAATGCAGACCCGAAAATCACCCCGATAGCGACGAGGATTGCTGCCATGGGAATTACTCGCTCGCGCGGCGGGGCATCACGATGCAGCCACGCGACAGCGTGACGCAAGGCAAGACTGAGAAAGTACAGCGCGACAAGCGCAAGCGGTACGATGAAGGTGAGGATTCCAAACGAAAAATAGTTTGTCATTGCTATCATCCTGCTAGAAGGTTGGAAGTTCGCGCTTTGCGGGAGACGCTCCTCATCCTCTCTCATAAAAGGATGAGGAGCGCGGCCGCTTACTTTTCTTTCTTCTTGCGAAGAACGATGCGGAACGGCTGGCCATTGGGGCGGCGAATCACCTTCCCTTTGACCGTGATGGTCATCCGATAGATGACCTGTTCGTCGTTGTCGCTTTTGGGCATATGAATGCTCCTAAGGACGACCCCAACATCCAACTTGACATTTGACAGCCATGTGAAGCACGACTATCATGCAGGTCGCCATAACCAAGCAAGTCAAGATGCGCCGCTCATGGGATCTGTTGAGCTCCGCATTTTCCCAGAAGGGTCACAAGCGTTCGCAGCGCTTTAGACCCTTGTCTTTTTCGCGATGAGAATCCTTAGTCGAAGAGTCCCTTTTGTGGTTTGGGGGCGACAAGGCCGCGATTGATCAAATTTTCGAGTCGGTATCCAGCAGATTGAGCGCTCGTCCCGCACATCTGAGCGAGTTCGTGTGCCGAGCGTGCGGCGACACATGCATCAACGGGCATCATGATCGCCGCTGTCAGTGCTTTCGCCTGCCACTCCGAGTCCTCGAAGAATTTGTGTTGACCCAGCGTCGCACCGCGATGCAGTGTCACTGCGTGCTGCAGCACGATATGGGACAGTTCGTGAATCACCGTGCTGCGTGAAAACGGCGAGTCATCGAACAATCCGTCGTAGACATCCTCACGCAGCACAACGATATTGCGTTCCGGAATAGTGAAGGCCGCGCAGTCCTGAAGCGCGTCGACATCCTCATACATGTAATTGAACCCAGCTTTGGGTAGCGTCTGCTCGAGCACGCGGAGGCAATCAATCGCGTCGCTCGATCGCCCCAGGCCATTGAACTTGGGGAGCAGCGGACGCAGGCCATCAGCAACGCGTTCCAGTTTTTCGTA
Organism: Burkholderia sp. Ac-20345; assembly: GCF_017104825.1. Classification (NCBI taxonomy): domain Bacteria; kingdom Pseudomonadati; phylum Pseudomonadota; class Betaproteobacteria; order Burkholderiales; family Burkholderiaceae; genus Burkholderia; species Burkholderia sp. Ac-20345. The sequence goes on from NZ_JAAGPO010000052.1 coordinate 29,456, forward strand.
ACTCGTCGGGGCTACTTTCATCCCCGATGGGGTGCGCGCGCCGCGCGCTGCGGTTCCGAGTGTCGTCATTTGCGCTTCGCCTTTTTTGCGATCCAATCTTGGATTTCCGGAGTCGGTGCATCGCCTTCTTGAAGTCGACGTGCAAAGGCGGCAACTAGGCCGCGCGCATCAGGCGACAAGCTTTCGAGGGCGATGTAATCCTTCGACTGCTCGGCCGCTTCACGCAGCTTGATCAACTCTTCAGCCGTCGCTTTGCCGCTGAAGAATGCCAGCGCGCCCTCAATATGCTTTTCCGACAGGCGCCGCTCCCCGTACTCAATCCCGCTCAGATACGAAGAACTGATGGACATCGCCTCCGCCATGGACTTCAGCGATGCGTCGTGGCGCATCCGAAGGTGGCGAACTGTTTCGCCAAATGGTGTGAGTTTCATCGCGGCTCCTCGGTGGGTGACGTACCCTATGGTTACATCTCAAAATTGTACACGCCTTCGCAAATTTGTGAAGAAGTTTTTTGTTTTGAGAATCGAACACGTTCTGTCGCCGCGTGGGTGGGGGCGGGGCGTGGCGGTTTGCCGCAGCCCTGCCGAAGTCCTACGCGTTGAACAGCGGCAACTGAGCCTGCGAACTGCCCCGCAGGGTGCGGTTGCGCTCGATCGTGGCGAAGTCGTCCGCCGTCGCACAGCCATCGAGCAAGCGTTCACCGAAATCGGCGGCCGTGACGACCTGTCCTCGAGACATTTCTCGGGCGTGCGCGACACCGACGAACAAATTCAGTGCGATGTAGACGGGGCCGAAAGGTAGGCGATGACGGGCGACGATTGCCGCAGCAATTTTGAGGAGCGGTTCGCGATCCGGTGTGCTGCTTCGTTCGACTACGGTGTCGGACGGACGGAGGTTGGGAGCGGTGGCGCTCGTCGGTGTGTGGTCAGCCATGTTTTCCCTGTCGGAACGTTGAACATGGCTACGAAATTTATGCCTGCGAATGCCTCCGAATGAAGTTCGGAAGCCCTTCGGAATGGCTTCCGCCTTATGGGGCAAGGCTTCGGGCCGCTACCGAAGCCGAGCGAGAGGTTGTACGTGACGTATTCGGAATGTTCCGAAGGATTTCGCAGAGGGTTATCGTCGTGTGACTGTTGGTGGCCACTTTGCCGCAATTGATGTTGCTGAGGGTTCACGAACTTCACGTGCGCGAGCAATCAGTTGGCCGACTCTGCGTCCGGTGATGCCGTAACGGTCACCGAGCGCATCTTGCGTAATGCCTCCCTTTTCGTACTCTGCCAGGAGCTCTAGGAGTTCCGCTTCGATCCATTCTCGGCCACTACCGGTCGGCTTTTCTCCGATTTCGGTGGGGCGAGTGTTAGAAGTATCGGTTTCGGTGCTCTCTGGTGGGGATTTCGGAATGCCTTCGAGAACCCTTCCAAGCTCGAACGAACCGAGGACGATGAGGGTTAAACACAAAGCAGTTGCGATGTATTTGCCCGGCCGAGCCGTCGAGAGGAGAGGGATAAGCAAGGGGCCACTTCCAGCCATGACCGCGAAGGCAGCCATGACCGATCTCCAGAACACTCGCGTATTCATTGCGTCCCTTCCACGCAGGCCCTTATGAGGGGATCGCGCCAGCCGGGTAAGGGTGCCCGGTTTTCGCCCCGTCGAGCTAGGCGCGGTTTGACAGATCGGGGGCTTTAACAGGCCGCCCGGAAGGGGCATTGTAGATTGGAATACTGGTGTTTTGTACAGGTGGATAGACGTACGGTGTCAGCCCGCCGCAGCGGCGAGCGGAACGACGACTGCGCCGGTTTTGAGCTGGTCGAGGTAGTCTGCCCACTGCTGCATCATTTCGCGCCGGTGCGGCAGGTGGGCCGTGCGGTTGTACGCTCGGCCGAGCGGATCCTTGACGGCATGCGCGAGCTGCGCTTCAACGACTGCGGGCGCCACGCCGAGCACCTCGTCGAGAATCGTCCGGGCCATAGCGCGGAAGCCGTGTCCGGTCATCGTGTCGCCGTCGTACCCGAGCCGGCGCAGCGCGCCGTTGATCGTGTTGTCGGACATGGGCCGGTCCTTCGTGCGCACGCTCGGAAACAGGAACCGGCCGTTGCCGGTCAGCGCGTGCAGCTCGCGCAGGATCAATATCGCCTGTGCCGGTAAAGGAACGATGTGCGCCGAGCCGGACGCCTTCCCCTGCTTCGTCCGCTTCATGCGTTCGCTCGGGATCTCCCACGTAGCGTCGTCGAGATCGAACTCGCTCCATTCAGCCGCGCGCAGTTCCCCCGGGCGCTGGAACAGCAGCGGGGCGAGGCGAAGGGCGCATTGCACGGGGAAGGTGCCGTGATACCCGTCGATCGCGCGTAACAGCTCGGCGACCTGCTTCGGGTCGGTGATCGCCGCCATGTGCTCGGTCTGTACCGGCGGCAGAGCGCCGCGGAGATCCGCTGTTACGTCCCGCTTCGCGCGGCTGGTCGCCACGGCGTAGCGGCACACCTGGCTGATGTTAGCCTGCAGCCGGTGCGCTGTCTCGAGCGCGCCGCGCTTCTCGACGCGCCGGAGCGCGTCTAATACGTCAGGCGGCTCGATATCGGCGATCGGGGCGCCCCCGATCCACGGGAAGGCGTCTACTTCGAGTCGGCGGAGGATCCGCGCTCCGTGGCTTTCCGACCAGCTCGCCGCGTATTTGGCATGCCACTCGCGCGCCACGGCCTCGAAAGAGTTCTCGGCGCTGAGACGCTGCGTGCGCTTCTCAGCCTTCTTTGCGGCGCCCGGGTCGATCCCGGCTGCCAGCTTTTCCCGGGCCTCGTCTCGCTTCCGGCGCGCCGTAGCGAGCGTGACCTCGGGGTACACACCGAGCGCTAACAGCTTCTCTTTGCCATCGGCGCGGTACTTGAGCCGCCAGTAGCGCTGCCCGGCTGGCGTGACGAGGAGAAACAGGCCGCCACCGTCGAACAGCTTGATGGGCTTCTCGGTCGGCTTCGTGTTACGAATGGTCGTGTCGGTAAGCGGCATGGGGGTATCAGTGCGCGGGGGTATGTCCAATACCCCCGAAAATACCCCCAAATACCCCTGGCTGTCGATGGGCAAACTTTGGCGACGGTGGCAACAAAAAACCCCGCGGAGCCAAGCCCGGCGGGGTTTTCTGGTCAAACGTGGTGAACGTTTGGCGGGTGTTTGGTGGAGGCGGCGGGAATCGAACCCGCGTCCAGAAGCGCTCCACGACTAGTTCTACATGTTTAGTTCAGTCATTTGATTTAACCGCAGCGACGCGGACGAACACGCTGCACTACGGCGATTCGCTAGGTTTTCGACCCTGGCGTCGCGACGCCGACAGGGCTTAACTGACGTAAATGACCTCTGGCGGTATTGCTACCGGTCTTGCGACACTAGCCCGTCAGTGAACTAGGCAGAGGACGGCGGCCGTTAGGCTGCCAGTGCGAACGTATCGTCGTTTGCAGTTACGATTTTCCCATTGATTAACGAGGTGACGGGTCCTCGACATGCCCTAGCCGCTTCACAACCCCTGTCGAAACCAGGTCGCCCCCGCGGATAAGATCAAACATTATAGCCCAACATCGCGCAGCAGTTCGCGCAGTTGCTGCGTCGTGTCGACAAGATGCTGCGCTTGCCAGTCGGCCGGCGCTGCGCCGTCGCCACAGTAGCCGTACGCGGCCGCGACCGTCGCCATGCCGGCGGCGCTGCCGGCCTGAATGTCGCGCAAGTCGTCGCCGACGTAGACGATGCGCGCGGGCGCGAGCGTCAACTGGTCTGCCGCATGCAGCAGCGGCGCCGGGTGCGGCTTCGGGTGCGGCGTTGTGTCGCCACCGACGATGCAGGCGGCGCGCGGCGCAAGACCGAGCAGGTCGACGAGCGGTGCCGTGAGCCGCATCGCCTTGTTCGTGACGATGCCCCAGCGCACGCCGCGCGTATCGAGTTCGTCGAGCACGTCGCCGATGCCGGGGAACAGCGTCGTATGCACGCACAGATCCGTCGCGTAGTTGGCCAGGAACTCGTCGCGCATCGCTTCGTAGCCGGGCGTGTGCGGATCGATGCCGAACGCGCCGCCGAGCAGGCCGCGCGCGCCGGCCGAGGCCAGCGGCCGCAGCACGTCGAGCGGGGTTTCGGGCAGGTCGCGCACGCGTTGCATCTTGTTGACGGCCGCCGCGAGATCGGGGGCCGTGTCGGCGAGCGTGCCGTCCAGGTCGAACAGCACGGCATCGCAGTGCAGCAAACGCGGTTCGTCGAGTGCAGCCCGCGCGGTCGAGAGGGGAGTCGTCATGCCGGTTGGAAGGTCACGCGCCGCGGCGGCACGCAACGAGGTAGTTGATGTCGGTGTCGTTCGACAGCGCAAAGCGCTTGCCGATCGGGTGATACGTGATGCCCTTGATCTCCACGATGTGCAGATCGGTCGCACGCACGAAGCCGGCCAGTTCCGACGGACGGATGAAGCGCGCGTAGTCGTGCGTGCCCTTCGGCAGCATTTGCGCGATGTACTCCGCGCCGATCACGGCGAACAGGTAAGCCTTCAGGTTGCGGTTCAGCGTCGAGAAGAACACCCAGCCACCCGGCTTCACGAGCGTCGCGCACGCGGCGACGATATCGCCGGGCGACGGCACGTGCTCGAGCATCTCCATGCACGTGACGACATCGTAGGTGCCCGGTTCGCGTGCGGCGATCGTTTCGGCGGCGATGGCTTCGTAGTCGACCGTGATGCCGCTTTCGAGGCTGTGCAGGTCGGCGACGCCGAGCGCTTCGGTCGACAGGTCGATACCTTTCACCTGCGCGCCGAGGCCGGCCATCGATTCGGACAGGATGCCGCCGCCGCAGCCGATGTCGAGTGCGCGCTTGCCGGCGAGGTGCGCATGCGCATCGATCCAGCCGAGCCGGACCGGGTTCAGGTCGTGCAGCGGCTTGAATTCGGCATTCGGATCCCACCACCGATGGGCGAGGTCGCTGAATTTCTGGAGTTCGTGCGGATCGGCGTTGGTCATGTCGGCAAACGGGCTACGGGAGGAGGGCGGTACTGCGGTTCGTCAGCCCCGAGTATATAAGAAGCGGACGAGCGGCGAAGCGGCGAGCGCCTGGGCGGGCGTCAAAGAAAAAGCCCCGCCGGAGCGGGGCTTTGAAGCAGTCGAAAACCGCGGCTTAGTTTGCCGGAACGGTCGTCTTCTGGACTTCTTGCGTACCAACAACTTCGACTTCCACGCGGCGATCCGGTGCGAGGCAGGCGATGAGTTGCTTGCGGTTCTTCTGGTTGCAGCCAGTCGTAACCGGGTTGCGCTTGCCCTTGCCTTCCGTGTAGATCTTGTTGGCCGGCACACCCTTGCTGACCAGGTACGACTTCACGGCTTGCGCACGGCGCAGCGACAGACGGTCGTTGTACTTGTCCGAACCGATGCGGTCCGTGTAGCCCGTTGCGACGACCACTTCCGTGTTCATGCCTTGGATCTTCGAAGCCAGTTCGTCCAGCTTTTGCTTGCCCAGCGGCTTGAGCGTTGCCTTGTCGAAGTCGAACAGTGCGTCGGCTTGATACGTGATCTTCTGGCTCGAGATGGCCGGAGCAACGACCGGAGCAACCGGCGGCTGCGGTGCCTGGGCGACCAGTGCGCCATCGCACTTCGCGTTGGCGGTGGCCGGCGTCCAGAAAGCATCACGCCAGCAGAGCTCGTTCGTGCCGTTCATCCACACCCATTCGCCCGTGCCGTTCACCCAGTTGTCATTGACGGCTTGACGCGACGCCGGCACCGACTGTGCCGAAGCGGATGCAGCCATAACTGCGGTAGCTGCAATGAACGCGAGCTTTGAAAGTTTATTCATATTTCTCCTCTCGAAATTGAGATTACCGCAGGTTTACTGCGAGCCTGTTGACGGTGACAAGTCATACATTGCTCGAAGTATAACATTGGTGCGGCACAAAAAACGCGGCGCCGCTCCTGTGTAGACTTCGAGCAGCGTCTAACTTTCAGTGCGTTGGCATTTTGCCATATCGTTCCCTTCCTACGAAAAAAAATCCTCCCCACCCTAAGATCGCTTCAAGTTTGTGGTGCATGCGCAACACCGGCCTGCCGTAACTTTTAGAGATTGTCAAGAGTGTGGCGGAGAAATTGCGCCCATGAATGCATTTGTTTACTCGTGCGCGGGAAACAAGTGCGATGCGATCGCCGTTGGTGCCGAATTGCGTGCCATGGCGGCGTGCAATTCCGGTTGGTTCGCCGCCTCTGCGATTTTCGCTATTTATATATAGAGGGGGAGGCGAATTGGAGGCTGATGGGCGCATGTTAGAATCTCGCGTTGCGTTGCGCATGCAGCGCCCACGCGAAAGGCGTTCGCCGTCTTCGCTCCGAAACGATACGGATACATGGATCAATTCGCCAAAGAGACCCTGCCCACCTCCCTAGAGGAGGAAATGCGCCGTTCGTATCTCGATTACGCGATGAGCGTGATCGTCGGACGTGCCCTCCCGGATGTCCGCGATGGCCTGAAACCCGTGCACCGGCGCGTGTTGTTCGCGATGCACGAACTGAACAACGACTGGAACCGCGCGTACAAGAAATCGGCGCGTATCGTCGGTGACGTGATCGGTAAGTACCACCCTCACGGCGATACCGCGGTCTACGACACGATCGTGCGGATGGCGCAGGACTTCTCGCTGCGCTACATGCTGATCGACGGGCAGGGCAACTTCGGCTCGATCGACGGCGACAATGCCGCGGCGATGCGTTACACCGAAATTCGCATGGCGAAGATCGGTCACGAGTTGCTCGCCGACATCGACAAGGAAACGGTCGATTTCGAGCCGAACTACGACGGTAACGAAATGCAGCCGTCGGTCCTGCCGTCGCGCATCCCGAACCTGCTGATCAACGGCTCGTCGGGTATTGCGGTCGGCATGGCGACCAACATCCCGCCGCACAACCTGAACGAAGTCGTCGACGCGTGCCAGCACCTGCTGGGCAACCCGGAAGCGACGATCGACGAGCTGATCGAGATCATCCCGGCGCCGGATTTCCCGACGGCCGGCATCATCTACGGTGTCGCCGGCGTGCGCGACGGCTACCGCACCGGGCGCGGGCGCGTCGTGATGCGTGCGGCCACGCACTTCGAGGAGATCGACCGCGGCCAGCGGATGGCGATCATCGTCGACGAACTGCCGTACCAGGTGAACAAACGTTCGCTGCTCGAACGGATCGCCGAACTCGTCAACGAGAAGAAGCTCGAAGGCATCTCCGACATCCGCGACGAGTCCGACAAGAGCGGCATGCGTGTCGTGATCGAGCTCAAGCGCGGTGAAGTGCCGGAAGTGGTGCTGAACAACCTGTACAAGGCGACGCAGCTCCAGGATACGTTCGGCATGAACATGGTCGCGCTCGTCGACGGCCAGCCGAAGCTGCTGAACCTGAAGGAAATCCTGCAGTGCTTCCTGTCGCATCGACGCGAAGTGCTGACGCGCCGCACGATCTACGAACTGCGCAAGGCCCGCGAACGCGGCCATGTGCTCGAAGGTCTCGCGGTCGCGCTCGCGAACATCGACGAGTTCATCGCGATCATCAAGGCCGCGCCGACGCCGCCGATCGCGAAGGCGGAATTGATGGCGAAGCCGTGGGATTCGTCGCTCGTGCGCGAGATGCTCACGCGCGCCGAGAGCGAGAACGCGGCGGCCGGCGGCCGTTCCGCGTACCGCCCGGAAGGCCTGAACCCGTCGTTCGGCATGCAGAACGACGGGCTGTACCGCCTGTCCGACACGCAGGCCCAGGAAATCTTGCAGATGCGCCTGCAGCGCCTGACCGGCCTCGAGCAGGACAAGATCATCGGCGAGTACCGCGAAGTGATGGCGCAGATCGCCGATCTGCTGGACATCCTCGCGCGCCCCGAGCGGATCACGACGATGATCGGCGAGGAGCTGGTTTCGGTGAAGGCCGAGTTCGGCGACGCGCGCCGCTCGAAAATCGAGCTGAACGCGACCGAGCTGAACACCGAAGATCTGATCACGCCGCAGGACATGGTCGTCACGATGTCGCATGCGGGCTACGTGAAGTCGCAGCCGCTGTCGGAGTACCGTGCGCAGAAGCGCGGCGGTCGCGGCAAGCAGGCGACGCAAATGAAGGAAGACGACTGGATCGAGACGCTGTTCATCGCGAACACGCACGATTACATCCTGTGCTTCTCGAACCGCGGCCGCGTGTACTGGGTCAAGGTCTATGAAGTGCCGCAGGGCTCGCGCAACTCGCGCGGCCGCCCGATCGTCAACATGTTCCCGCTGCAGGATGGCGAGAAGATCAACGTCGTGCTGCCGGTCAAGGAATTCTCGGCCGACAAGTTCATCTTCATGGCAACGTCGCTCGGCACCGTGAAGAAGACACCGCTCGAGGCATTCAGCCGTCCGATGAAGAAGGGCATCATCGCGGTCGGCCTCGACGATGGCGACTACCTGATCGGTGCGTCGATTACCGACGGCGCGCACGACGTGATGCTGTTCTCCGACTCCGGCAAGGCCGTGCGCTTCGACGAGAACGACGTGCGTCCGATGGGGCGCGAGGCGCGCGGCGTGCGCGGCATGCAGCTCGAGGACGGGCAGCAGGTCATCGCGCTGCTGGTTGCCGGCAGCGAGGAGCAGACGGTGCTCACCGCGACCGAGAACGGCTACGGCAAGCGCACGCCGATCACCGAGTACACGCGTCACGGCCGCGGCACGAAGGGTATGATCGCGATCCAGACGTCCGAGCGTAACGGCAAGGTCGTGGCTGCGACGCTCGTCGACGCCGAGGATCAGATCATGCTGATCACGACGGCCGGCGTGCTGATTCGCACCCGTGTCTCGGAGATTCGCGAGATGGGGCGTGCCACGCAAGGTGTTACACTCATCAGTCTCGATGAGGGTACCAAGCTCTCTGGCCTGCAGCAGATCGCGGAGGCCGAGGAGGGTGATGGCGAAGCCGACGAGGCGTCGGACGGCGAAGCCTGAAGAACGGATGAGACTCTAGCCGCCGCGGGCGCGAAGCGCCGCGGCCGGCGAGCAACCATTCATATTTCCAAAAGGGAGTGATGATGCAAAAGCAATTCAAGCAACTGGTTCTGCTGGCTGCACTGGTGCCGACGTTCGCGATGGCGCAAGCGCTGTCGAATTCCGCACCGGCAGCTCCGGCGGCAGCTGCGCCGATCGACGCCGACAAGAAGGCTGCGATCAAGGATCTGCTCGACGCGATCGACGCGCCGAAGCTCGTGTCGGCAATCGGCAACAGCGCCGAAATGCAGGCGAAGCAACTCGTCCCGGCGATCCTGTCGGACGCGCTGTCGGAAAACAAGACGCTGAACGACAAGCAGAAGCAGGCTGCCGTTCCGACGCTGCAGAAGAACGCGGTGCCGAAGCTGGTCGACGGCGCAGGCAAGGTGTTCGGTACGCAACAGTTCCAGAACGACGCGATGTCGGCTCAGTACGACGCATACGCGAAGTACTACAGCACGTCGGAGATCAAGGATCTGACGACGTTCTACAAGAGCCCGACGGGCCGCAAGTTCATCCAGGTTCAGGATCAGGTCGGTCGCGACGTGGTCAACGGCCTGATGCAGAAGTACATGCCGCAAGCTATCCAGGCAACGCGCACGCAGGCTGACAAGGAAGTCGCAGCAGTCAAGCCGGGCAAGTAAAGCCGTCCGGGCATGCCCCCGGCCGTTCGGCCGGGTTTGGCGGGAGCCTGACGACAGTGCGATAATGGCCGTTTGCGCGCGAGCGCAAGCGGCCATTTCTTTTCTGGCGCGTTCTGCCGGCGGCGAGCCGGTCGCGTCCCTCCGAGGTTTTCACGATGCGCGTCTTTAATTTCTCTGCCGGCCCTGCGGCGATGCCCGAGGAAGTGCTGCGGCAAGCTGCCGACGAAATGCTCGACTGGCACGGCAGCGGCATGAGCGTGATGGAGATGAGCCATCGCGGCAAGGAATTCATGTCGATCCACGAGGCCGCACTGACCGACCTGCGCGACCTGCTCGGCGTGCCGGCCAGTCACCGGATCCTGTTCCTGCAGGGCGGCGGTATCGCTGAAAACGCGATCGTGCCAATGAACCTGCTCGGGTCGCGCAAGACGGCCGACTTCGTCGTGACGGGCTCGTGGTCGCAGAAGTCGTTCAGCGAAGCGAAGAAATACGGCACGCCGCATCTCGCCGCAAACGGCAAGACGGAAGAGGGCTTCACGCGTGCGCCCGCGCGCGCCGAATGGCAGCTGTCGGACGATCCGGCCTACGTGCATCTGTGCACCAACGAGACGATCGACGGCGTTGAGACGTTCGAGATTCCCGATCTCGGTGACGTGCCGCTGGTCGCGGATGTCTCGTCGCACATCCTGTCGCGTCCGATGGACGTCGCGAAGTACGGCGTGATGTTCGGCGGTGCGCAGAAGAACATCGGGATGGCCGGCGTGACGCTCGTGATCGTGCGCGAGGATCTGCTCGACCGCGCGCTGTCGATCTGCCCGTCCGCGTTCGAATGGAAGACCATCGCCGCGAACAACTCGCTGTACAACACGCCGCCCACCTACGCGATCTACATCGCGGGCCTGGTATTCCAGTGGCTGAAGCGGCAGGGTGGCCTCGAGGCGATCGAGGCCCGCAATATCGAAAAAGCGAAGCTGCTCTACGACACGATCGATGCGAGCAGTTTCTATCTGAACAAGGTCGAGCCGGCAGTACGTTCGCGGATGAACGTGCCGTTTTTCCTGGCCGACGAAACGCGCAACGAAGACTTCCTTGCCGGCGCAAAGGCGCGCGGGCTGCTGCAGCTGAAGGGCCACAAGTCCGTCGGCGGCATGCGGGCGTCGATCTACAACGCGGTGCCGCTCGAGGGCGTGAAAACGCTCGTCGAGTACATGAAGGACTTCGAGCAGCGCGGCGCCTGACGGCGGCGCTGTTCAAACAGCACGGCAAAACGCATGGACGACGAACTGAATTCCCGCTTGAAACCGCTGCGTGATCGCATCGATGCGATCGACGCGCAGCTGATCGCGCTCCTGAACCAGCGCGCCGCAGTGGCGCTGGAAGTGGGCGAGGTCAAGAAGCATTTCAACGCGCCGGTGTTCCGGCCGGAGCGCGAGCTGCAGGTGATCGCGCGGCTGCAGGACATGAGCGCGGGGCCGCTCGCGAGCGAGCACATCAGCGCCATCTGGCGCGAGATCATGGCAGCAAGCCGCGCGCTCGAGCAGACGATCCACGTCGCGTTCCTCGGGCCGGTCGGCACGTACAGCGAACAGGCGATGCTCGAGTATTTCGGCCAGTCGATCGAAGGGCTGCCGTGCCCGTCGATCGACGAGGTGTTCCGCTCGGTCGAGGCCGGTGCGTCCGCGTTCGGCATCGCGCCGGTCGAGAACTCGACCGAAGGCGCCGTGTCGCGCACGCTCGACCTGCTGCTGCAGACGCAACTGCTGATCAGTGGCGAGCTTGCACTGCCGATCCATCACAACCTGCTGACGCAGAGCGGCACGCTCGATGGCGTGAAGCGCGTCTGCGCGCATGCGCAGGCGCTTGCGCAATGCCAGCAGTGGCTCGCGGCGAATGCGCCGCAGCTCGAGCGACAGGCCGTGGCGAGCAACGCGGAGGCCGCGCGTCTCGCGGCGGCCGATCCGACCGTCGCGGCGATCGCGGGCGACCGCGCGGCCGCGCATTACGGCTTGCAGATCGCGTTTTCGCTGATCCAGGACGATCCGCACAACCGCACGCGTTTCGTCATCGTCGGCAAGCAGCCGGCCGGTCAAAGCGGTCACGACCAGACTTCGCTGATCGTGTCGGTGAAGAACGAGCCGGGCGCCGTGTTCAAGCTGCTCGAGCCGCTCGCGCGGCACGGCGTGTCCATGACGCGCTTCGAGTCGCGTCCGGCGCGCGTCGGCACGTGGGAGTATTACTTCTACATCGACATCGAAGGGCACCGGGACGACGCGGCAGTTGCGGCCGCGCTCGCGGAACTCGGCCAGAAGGCCGCGTTCCTGAAGATACTCGGTTCGTATCCGCGCGCACGCTGAGGCGCGGCGGCCCGTCGCCTGTTCGAGCAGGCGTAGCGGCCAGGCGGGCAGGGCAGGCCGGTCGGTGCTGCCGAAGGCGGGTTCGGGCGGTGTCCGGTGCAGGTTGTGCCGGATGCGGGCCCGTTGCCCGGAATCTGGAATTCCGTGTGCGGGGCGTCGTCCCGCGCGCGTAACTTGGCTCTTGTCGTGTCAGGCTTTGCATTCAACAAACTGGTCATCTTCGGCGTCGGCCTGATTGGCGGATCGCTGGCCCGCGCGCTGCGCGAGCGCGCGCCGGGCGGCGCGGGCGAGATCGTCGGCGTGGGCCGTTCTCGTGCGTCGGTCGAGCGGGCGCTCGCGCTCGGCGTGATCGACCGCACGGCGGCGCTCGACGACGATGCTCAATTGCGCGACGCGCTGGCAGGCGCTGATCTCGTGCTGCTGGCCGCGCCCGTCGCGCAAACGGGCCCGTTGCTCGCGCGCATCGCGCCGTGGCTTGAAGCGGCGACGATCGTCACCGATGCCGGCAGCACCAAGTCCGATGTCGTCGCGGCCGCGCGCGCAGCGCTCGGTGAACGTATCGCGCAGTTCGTGCCGGGCCATCCGATCGCCGGTCGGGAATCGAGCGGCGTCGAGGCCGCGTTGCCGGATCTGTACGTCGGCCGCAACGTCGTGCTGTGCCCGCTGCCGGAGAACGCACCCGAATCCGTTGCGCGGATCGACGCGATGTGGCGCGCGACCGGCGCCGACGTGCGCATGATGAGCACCGAACAGCACGATCGCGTGTTTGCGTCGATCAGTCACCTGCCGCACGTGCTGTCGTTCGCGCTCGTCGAGCAGATTCTCGGCGAGGCCGACGCGGAACTGAAATTCTCGTACGCGGCGGGCGGCTTCCGCGATTTCACGCGCATCGCGGCGTCGAGCCCGGAGATGTGGCGCGACGTGTGCGTCGCGAACCGCGCGGCGCTGCTCGATGAACTCGACGGCTACACGCGCGTGCTCACGCGGCTGCGCGCGGCGATCGACGCCGGCGACGGCGCGGCGCTCGAAGCGGTGTTCACGCGCTCGCGCGCCGCGCGCAAGGCATGGCAGGAGCGTGGCGGCACGCCCGCTGCCGAACCGGTCAAGAAATAACAGGACGATTCCCATGGACTATCTCGATCTCGGCCCGTACTCCAGCGCATCGGGCACCGTGCGCCTGCCCGGCTCCAAGAGCATTTCGAACCGCGTGCTGCTGCTCGCGGCGCTTGCCGAAGGCGAAACGACGATCACGAACCTGCTCGACTCCGACGACACGCGCGTGATGCTCGACGCACTCGGCAAGCTCGGCGTGAAGCTCGCGCGCGACGGCGACACTTGCGTCGTCGCGGGCACGCGCGGCGCATTCACCGCGAAGACGGCCGACCTGTTCCTCGGCAATGCGGGCACGGCCGTGCGGCCGCTGACCGCCGCGCTCGCGGTGAACGGCGGCGACTATCGCGTGCACGGCGTGCCGCGCATGCACGAGCGGCCGATCGGCGACCTCGTCGACGGCCTGCGTCAGATCGGCGCGCAGATCGACTACGAGTTGAACGAGGGCTACCCGCCGCTGCGGATCAAGCCCGCGAATATTTCCGTCGACGCGCCGATCCGTGTGCGCGGCGACGTGTCGAGCCAGTTCCTCACGGCGCTGCTGATGACGCTGCCGCTCGTGAAGGCGAAGGACGGCAAGACTGTCGTCGAGGTCGACGGCGAGCTGATCTCGAAGCCGTACATCGACATCACGATCCGGCTGATGGAGCGCTTCGGCGTGACTGTCGAGCGCGACGGCTGGCAGCGTTTCGTCGTGCCGGCCGGCGTCCGCTACCGCTCGCCGGGGCGGATCATGGTCGAGGGCGATGCGTCGTCCGCATCGTACTTCCTCGCGGCCGGCGCGCTTGGCGGCGGGCCGCTGCGCGTCGAGGGCGTGGGGCGCGCGAGCATCCAGGGTGACGTCGGTTTCGCGAACGCGCTGATGCAGATGGGCGCGAACGTGACGATGGGCGACGACTGGATCGACGTGCGCGGCATCGGCCACGACCACGGCAAGCTCGAGCCGATCGACATGGACTTCAACCTGATTCCCGATGCGGCGATGACCATCGCGGTTGCGGCGCTGTTCGCGAACGGCACGAGCACGCTGCGCAACATCGCGAGCTGGCGCGTGAAGGAAACCGACCGCATCGCCGCGATGGCGACCGAGCTGCGCAAGGTCGGCGCGATCGTCGAGGAAGGCCCGGACTACCTCGTCGTCACGCCGCCGGAAAAGCTCACGCCGAACGCGGCGATCGACACGTACGACGATCACCGGATGGCGATGTGCTTCTCGCTCGTCAGCCTGGGCGGCGTGCCCGTGCGGATCAACGATCCGAAGTGCGTCGGCAAGACGTTCCCCGACTATTTCGACCGCTTCGCCGCGCTCGCCAAAGCCTGACCCCACTGTTCTGATGAAATCGACCCGACCCTTTCACCCGACTCCCGTCATTACGATCGACGGCCCGACTGCGTCCGGCAAGGGCACCGTCGCCGCGCTCGTCGCCGCGCACCTTGGCTTCCACCTGCTCGACAGCGGCGCGCTGTACCGGCTCGCCGCGCTCGCGAGCGTGCGCTACGGCATCGAGGCGGAGGACATCGACGCGCTGGTGAAGCTGATCGACGATCTCCACATCACGTTCCGCGAAGGCTGCGCACAGCTCGACGGCGTCGATGTGTCGAACGATATCCGCGCCGAAGCGGTCGGCAACCGCGCGTCGGCGATCGCCGTGCACGGGCCCGTGCGCACCGCGCTCGTCGCGCGCCAGCGGGCGTTCCGCAAGACGCCGGGCCTCGTTGCGGACGGGCGCGACATGGGCACCGTGATCTTCCCGGACGCCGTGCTGAAGGTGTTCCTGACGGCCAGCGCGGAGGCGCGCGCGACCAGACGGCATAAGCAATTGATGCAAAAAGGTTTTTCTGCTAATATAGATGACTTGCTCCGGGATCTTCGTGAACGTGACGCGCGCGACAGCAATCGCGCGGCCGCGCCGCTGAAGCCCGCGGCAGATGCCAAGCTGCTCGATACGTCGGCACTGTCGGTCGATGAAGCCGTCGATCAGGTGCTGCAGTGGTACCGGGCGCTCGGCCAGCCCGCCTGAGAAGGCGGGTAGCGGTAGGTGCTCCGCGTGTAAGTGCGGAGCGTGTTTCGAACCCTTAACCCAGTGTGGACCTCGATCTGGCCCTTTCAGCCTGCCATTCCGGCCGGCGTGGCACAGCGATCCATGCACAATCAGATTTTTATGTCCGACCTGCAAACCTCCAACCCGAATACTGAATCTTTCGCGGCTCTGTTCGAAGAGTCGCTGACCCGCCAAGACATGCGCGCCGGCGAAGTGATTTCCGCCGAAGTCGTGCGCGTCGACCACAACTTCGTGGTCGTCAATGCAGGCCTGAAGTCCGAGGCTTACATTCCGATCGAGGAATTCCTGAACGATCAGGGCGAGGTTGAGGTGCAGTCGGGCGATTTCGTGTCCGTCGCGATCGACGCACTCGAAAACGGCTACGGCGACACGATCCTGTCGCGCGACAAGGCGAAGCGCCTTGCATCGTGGCTGTCGCTGGAAAAGGCTCTCGACAACAACGAACTCGTCACCGGCACGATCACCGGCAAGGTGAAGGGCGGCATGACCGTGATGGTCAACGGCATCCGCGCGTTCCTGCCGGGTTCGCTGGTCGACACGCGTCCGGTCAAGGACACGACCCCGTACGAAGGCAAGACGCTCGAGTTCCGCGTGATCAAGCTCGATCGCAAGCGTAACAACGTCGTGCTGTCGCGTCGTGCAGTGATCGAAGCAACCCAAGGCGAAGAGCGCGCGAAGCTGCTCGAGACGCTGAAGGAAGGCGCGATCGTCAACGGCGTGGTCAAGAACATCACCGACTACGGCGCGTTCGTCGACCTCGGCGGCATCGACGGCCTGCTGCACATCACCGACATCGCATGGCGTCGTGTGCGTCACCCGAGCGAAGTCCTGTCGGTTGGCCAGGAAGTCACCGCGAAGATCCTCAAGTTCGACCAAGAGAAGAACCGCGTCTCGCTGGGCATCAAGCAACTGGGCGACGATCCGTGGGAAGGCATCTCGCGCCGTTACCCGTCGGGCACGCGCCTGTTCGGCAAGGTCACGAACATCACCGACTACGGCGCATTCGTCGAAGTGGAATCGGGCATCGAAGGCCTTGTCCACGTATCGGAAATGGACTGGACCAACAAGAACGTTGCTCCGTCGAAGGTTGTCCAGCTGGGCGACGAAGTCGAAGTCATGGTCCTCGAGATCGACGAAGACCGTCGTCGTATCAGCCTCGGCATGAAGCAGTGCAAGCCGAATCCGTGGGATGACTTCAGCCGCAACTTCAAGAAGGGCGACAAGATCACGGGCGCAATCAAGTCGATCACCGACTTCGGCGTGTTCATCGGTCTGCCGGGCGGTATCGACGGCCTGGTCCACCTGTCGGACCTGTCGTGGAGCGAAACCGGCGAAGAAGCTGTTCGCAAGTACAAGAAGGGCGACGAAGTCGAAGCAATCGTGCTCGGTATCGACGTCGAGAAGGAGCGTATTTCGCTCGGCATCAAGCAGCTCGAAGGCGACCCGTTCAGCAACTACGTTGCAATGAACGACAAGGGCTCGATCGTCGACGGCGTCGTGAAGTCGGTCGATGCGAAGGGTGCGGTCATCACGCTGACGGGCGACATCGAAGGCTACCTGCGCGCATCGGAAATCGCACAGGATCGCGTCGAAGATGCACGCAACGTGCTGAAGGAAGGCGACAAGGTCAACGCGATGGTGATCAACATCGATCGCAAGTCGCGCGGCATCAACCTGTCGATCAAGGCGAAGGATTCGGCTGAACAACAGGAAGCGATCCGCGGCCTGCAGTCGGACACCAGCGCTGCTGCGACCGGTACGACCAACCTCGGCGCGCTGCTGAAGGCGAAGCTCGACGGCCAGAACCAGTAAGCCTTACGAGGTCTGCTGAAGTATGACCAAATCCGAGTTGGTCGCGCAGCTGGCATCGCGATTTCCGCAACTTGTCCTCAAGGATGCGGATTTCGCGGTGAAAACGATGCTCGATGCGATGTCTGACGCCCTGGCGAAAGGGCATCGCATTGAAATTCGGGGTTTCGGCAGCTTTGGCCTCAACCGTCGCCCGGCGCGCGTCGGACGCAACCCGAAGTCGGGGGAGAAAGTGCAGGTGCCCGAGAAGTTCGTGCCGCACTTCAAGCCCGGCAAGGAATTGCGTGAACGCGTCGACGGCCGCGCGGGTGAACCGCTGAAGGCTGACGATCCGGACGACGAGCGTTGAGCGTCATCCGGTTTGCCCGGAACCCATCCGGCGAAGGCTGAAAAGAAAAGCGCCCCTTGCGGGCGCTTTTTTCATTTCCGGCGATCGCCGCGCAACGGGCACGCGCAGGATCTGCGCAGCCGCGGAAACGCATCCTTTACAATACGGGTCGATTCGGCGCGACGAAGGGGAGTCGCGCGCCGCGGCAAACCTCAACAAAGAGAGGGCTTCATGAAGTTTATCGTCTGGCTGATCCGGGTATTGGTGTTCGTGCTGCTGCTGGTGCTTGCGCTGGCCAATACGCAAACCGCGACGCTGAATTTCGTTGCCGGCTATTCATGGCAAGCGCCGCTGATCCTGATCGGCTTGGCGTTCTTCGCCGTGGGGCTGCTGGCAGGCTTGCTGTCTGCGCTGCCTTCGATCTTCCGCCTGCGTCTCGAGAACGGGCGCCTGAAGCGCGACCTGCGCGCGGCGCGCGAAACGCCGGCCGTCATCGACCAACCGCCGATGCCGCCCGTCATTTAACACGGACGCCGCGCGATCATCGCGCGGTTTTCGTCTCTGCTTCGATATTTCGCATGGATCTGGATTTCTGGTGGTTGCTCGCGATTCCGGTCGCGTTCGCGCTTGGTTGGGCGGCGTCACGCTATGACCTGAAGAATCTCCTGTCGGAGAGTGCCAACCTGCCGCGATCGTATTTTCGCGGCCTGAATTTTCTGTTGAACGAACAACCCGACAAGGCGATCGACGCATTCATCGAGGTCGCCAAGCTCGATCCCGAGACGGTCGAGCTGCACTTTGCGCTCGGCAACCTGTTTCGCCGCCGCGGCGAGACCGACCGCGCGATCCGCGTGCACCAGAACCTGCTGAGCCGCACGGACCTGCCGGTCAACGAGCGCGATCACGCGCTCTACGAGCTTGGCCAGGATTTCCTGAAAGCCGGCCTGCTCGATCGTGCCGAGGAAGCGTTTCACAAGCTCGCCGATGGCGATTACGCGCTCGGCGCGCAGCGGGCGCTGCTGACGATCTACGAGATCGAGAAGGACTGGAACAAGTCGATCGATACGGCGAAGCGCATCGAGTCGATGAGCGACAAACCGCTCGGCGTAGAAATTGCCCAGTTTCACTGCGAACTCGCGCAGGACGCGCTGCAGCGCAAGAACGCGGCAGCGGCAGCCGAACAGCTGCGCCTGGCGCTGACCGTGAACCCGCAGAACGTTCGCGCGACGGTCCTGTCCGGCGATGCGGCGGAAGCGGAGGGCAACCACGCAGCCGCGATCGAGCACTGGAAGCGCGTTGAAGCGCAGAATCCGGCGTATCTGCCGCTCGTCGCCGACAAGCTGATGAAGGCGTATGTCGCGCTGGGCAAGAACGCCGAAGGCGCCGAGCTGCTGATGGGGTACATCGACCGCTATCCGTCGAACGACCTGCTCGACATCGCGTACCAGCACATCGCGGGGTTGCGTGGTCAGGACGCGGCGCACACGCTCGCGCGCACGCAGATGGAGAAGTCGCCGAACCTGTCGGGGATGCTGCATCTGCTCGATGCGCAAATCGCCGCGGCCGACGAACCGCGTCGTAAGGAACTTGAAATGATGCGTGCGCTGATCAAGCAGCGCACGAAGAATCTGCCACGGTATACGTGCCAGAATTGCGGTTTCCGGGCACGGCTTTTCTATTGGCAGTGCCCCGGATGCAGCGGCTGGGAAACCTATGCGCCGCGCCGCGTCGAACCTGCGATGCCGGGCTGATCCCGGCACGCGGAGCCAACGCGCTGCGGTTGCCGCCGGGTTCGTCCCGGCGGCCAAGTTAGTCAATTACCGGGAAGTACCGGAACATCTATGAAAATCACCATCATCGGCACCGGCTATGTCGGTCTCGTCACGGGCGCCTGCCTCGCGGAGATCGGTCACGACGTCTTCTGTCTCGACGTCGATCAGCGCAAGATCGACATCCTGAACAACGGCGGGATGCCGATTCACGAACCGGGGCTGCTGGACATCATCGCGCGCAACCGCGCGGCCGGGCGCCTGCGCTTCTCGACCGATATCGAGGCGAGCGTCGCGCACGGCGAGATCCAGTTCATCGCCGTCGGCACACCGCCCGACGAGGACGGCTCGGCCGACCTGCAGTACGTGCTCGAAGCCGCGCGCAACATCGGCCGCCACATGACGGGCTTCAAGGTGATCGTCGACAAGTCGACGGTGCCGGTCGGCACCGCGCAGCGTGTGCACGGCGTGGTCGACGAGGCGCTTGCCGCCCGCGGGCTGGCAGGCAGCGTCGCGCATCGCTTCTCGGTCGTGTCGAACCCGGAGTTCCTGAAGGAAGGCGCCGCGGTCGAAGACTTCATGCGTCCGGACCGGATCATCATCGGCGTCGACGACGACGAGACGGGCACGATCGCGCGCGAGAAGATGAAGAAGCTGTACGCGCCGTTCAACCGCAACCACGAGCGCACGATCTACATGGACGTGCGATCGGCCGAGTTTGCCAAATATGCGGCGAACGCGATGCTTGCAACGCGCATCTCGTTCATGAACGAGATGTCGAATCTCGCCGACAAGGTCGGCGCGGACATCGAGGCCGTGCGCCGCGGGATCGGCTCCGATCCGCGCATCGGCTATCACTTCCTGTACGCCGGCGTCGGCTACGGCGGCTCGTGCTTCCCGAAGGACGTCCAGGCGCTGATTCGCACGGCCGGCGAGAACGGCCAGCCGCTGCGCATCCTGGAAGCGGTCGAGGCGGCCAACCATGCGCAGAAGGACGTGCTGATCGGCAAGATCGAGCAGCGCTTCGGTGCCGACCTGACCGGCCGCGAGTTCGCGGTCTGGGGCCTGGCGTTCAAGCCGAACACCGACGACATGCGCGAGGCGCCGAGCCGCCGCCTGATCGCCGCGCTGCTCGAACGCGGCGCGACCGTGCGTGCGTACGATCCGGTCGCGGTCGACGAGGCACGGCGGGTGTTTGCGCTCGATTTCGGCACGGATCCGGACACGCTGGCGCGGCTGCATCTCGTCGAGACGCAGGACATCGCCGTGACGGGCGCGGATGCGCTCGTGATCGTGACCGAGTGGAAGGAATTCCGGAGCCCCGATTTCACGCGCCTGAAGGCCGAATTGAAGGCACCGGTGATCTTCGACGGTCGCAACCTGTACGAGCCGGACGCGATGGCCGAACTGGGCATCGATTACTACGCGATCGGCCGGCCGTATGTCGATCCCAAGTCGTCCACCCGTGGCTGACCACACGATGAATACTCTCCGCGAAGTCGTTCCGGTGCCGCGCGAGCAGCTCGCGCGCTCGCGCGTGCTTGTCGTCGGCGACGTGATGCTCGACCGCTACTGGTTCGGCAACGTCGATCGCATTTCGCCTGAAGCGCCGGTGCCGGTCGTGCACGTGCAGCGCCAGGAAGAGCGCCTCGGCGGCGCAGCCAACGTCGCGCGCAACGCCGTGACGCTCGGCGGCCAGGCCGGGTTGCTGTGCGTCGTCGGTTGCGACGAACCCGGCGAGCGGATCGTCGAGTTGCTCGGCAGCAGCGGCGTGACGCCGCATCTCGAGCGCGACCCGGCGTTGCCGACCACGATCAAGCTGCGCGTGCTCGCGCGCCAGCAGCAACTGCTGCGCGTCGATTTCGAGGCCACGCCGACGCACGAGGTGCTGCTCGCGGGGCTTGCGCGCTTCGACGCGCTGCTGCCGCAGCACGACGTCGTGCTGATGTCGGATTACGCGAAAGGCGGCCTGACGCACGTCACGACGATGATCGAGAAGGCGCGCGCGGCCGGCAAGTCCGTCCTCGTCGACCCGAAGGGCGACGACTGGGCGCGCTATCGCGGCGCGTCGCTGATTACGCCGAATCGCGCGGAATTGCGTGAAGTGGTCGGGCAGTGGAAATCGGAAGATGATCTGCGTGCGCGTGTCGCGCAGCTGCGCGCGGAACTCAACATCGACGCGCTGCTGCTCACGCGTTCGGAAGAAGGGATGACGCTCTTTTCCGCCAACGGCGAATTGCACGCACCGGCGCTCGCGCGCGAGGTGTTCGACGTGTCGGGCGCGGGCGATACCGTGATCGCGACGGTCGCGACGATGCTCGGCGCAGGCGTGCCGCTCGTCGACGCCGTCGTGCTCGCGAATCGCGCGGCGGGCATCGTGGTCGGCAAGCTCGGCACGGCCACGGTGGACTACGACGAACTGTTTCACTGAGCGCATGCGTGCGGCGCGACGAGCGCGCCGCACGCATGGCTCGCACTTTTCAGGCAGGACGATCATGACCCTCATCGTCACCGGCGCAGCCGGTTTTATCGGCGCGAACATCGTCAAGGCGCTCAACGAGCGCGGCGAGACGCGCATCATCGCGGTCGACAACCTGACGCGCGCGGACAAGTTCCGGAATCTCGTCGATTGCGAGATCGACGACTATCTGGACAAGACGGAATTCGTCGAACGCTTCGCACGCGGCGATTTCGGCAAGGTACGCGCGGTGTTCCACGAAGGCGCCTGTTCGGACACGATGGAAACCGACGGCCGCTACATGATGGACAACAACTTCCGCTACAGCCGCGCGGTGCTCGACACCTGCCTCGCGCAGGGTACGCAGTTCCTGTACGCGTCGTCGGCGGCGATCTACGGCGGCTCGACGCGTTTCGTCGAGGAGCGTGACGTCGAGGCGCCGCTCAATGTCTACGGTTATTCGAAGTTCCTGTTCGACCAGGTGATCCGTCGCGTGCTGCCGACCGCGAAGAGCCAGATCGCCGGCTTCCGCTATTTCAACGTGTACGGCCCGCGCGAGACGCACAAGGGGCGCATGGCGTCGGTCGCGTTCCACAACTTCAACCAGTTCCGCGCGGAAGGCAAGGTGAAGCTGTTCGGCGAATACAACGGCTATGCACCGGGCGAGCAGACGCGTGACTTCGTGTCGGTCGAGGACGTGACGAAGGTGAACCTGTTCTTCTTCGATCATCCGGAGAAGTCGGGCATCTTCAACCTCGGCACGGGCCGTGCGCAGCCGTTCAACGATATCGCGTCGACGGTCGTGAATACGCTGCGCGCGCTCGACAACCTGCCGCCGCTGACGCTCGCGCAGCAGGTCGAGCAGGGGCTGATCGAATACGTGCCGTTCCCCGATGCATTGCGCGGCAAGTACCAGTGCTTCACGCAGGCCGACCAGTCGAAGCTGCGCGCGGCCGGTTACGACGCGCCGTTCCTGACCGTGCAGGAAGGTGTCGACCGCTACGTGCGTTGGCTATCCGGCCAGGTTTAAGCGGAAGCGTTGCATCGATAGACTGGGTCTCACGGTCGGCAGCCGCCGGCCGTATTCATCGGAGATCCAGCACATGATCAGGAAATGGTTGGCCGCAGCGGCAATGCTCGGCACGATCGCGTCGGCCTGGGCGGCCGTCGACGTCAACACCGCGAACGAGGATGCGCTCGTCGGCATCAAGGGCATCGGCCCGGCACGGGCGAAGGCAATTCTCGACGAGCGCGGCGCACGCGGTCCGTTCAGGAATGCGGAAGATCTCGCATCACGCGTGAAAGGCATGGGCGGTCATACCGTCGAGCGGCTTCAGCAGGAAGGGCTGACGATAGGTGCGGCCGGCACGTTGCCGGCCGCGGGCAAGCCGACGGCAGCCAAGCCTGCCGCCGCACCCGCTCGCACCGCACAGAAGTAGCGCGCCGCGCGCGGCCGACAACGAGCTCCTTCAGTCGCCGTCGTTGCGACGGCTTCCCGCGGCATGCCGCGGGTTTTTTGCGTGGGCACGGCGTATGTGGCGGCCACGCGTTGCACGGCACGCGTATTCCATCGTCGCAATGGGGTTGCCGGCGCGAGCAGCGGTGCTGGTTTACAATCGATTGATTGATCGGCCTCGTACTTACGGTATATCCATGGCTTACAAAACTATCGAAGACACGATCGGCAATACGCCGCTCGTCCAACTGGTCCGCTTGCCGGACGACGAGATTCGCGCGCGCAACAACGTCGTGCTCGCGAAGCTCGAAGGCAACAATCCGGCCGGTTCCGTGAAGGATCGTCCCGCACTGTCGATGATCAGCAAGGCCGAGGCGCGCGGGCGCATCAAGCCGGGCGACACGCTGATCGAGGCGACGAGCGGCAACACGGGTATCGCACTCGCGATGGCAGCGGCGATCCGCGGCTACAAGATGGTGCTGATCATGCCGGAGGACCTGTCGGTCGAGCGCCGCCAGAGCATGGCCGCCTACGGCGCCGAAATCATCCTGACGCCGGTGAAGGGCGGGATGGAGCTGGCGCGTGATCTCGCGGACGAGATGCAGCGCGAAGGCAAGGGCGTGATCCTCGACCAGTTCGCGAACCCCGACAATCCGATTGCACACTACGAAGCGACGGGCCCGGAAATCTGGCGCGATACCGAAGGGCGCATCACGCATTTCGTGTCGGCAATGGGTACGACGGGCACGATCATGGGCACGTCGCACTATCTGAAGGAGCAGAATCCGGCGATCGAGATCGTCGGTGCGCAGCCGGAGGAAGGTTCGCGCATTCCGGGCATCCGCAAGTGGCCGGAAGCGTACATGCCGACCATCTTCGATCGCAGCCGCGTCGACCGTGTCGAGAATGTGAGCCAGGCCGCGGCGGAAACGATGGCGCGCCGGCTCGCGTCGGTCGAAGGCATCTTCGCGGGCATTTCGTCGGGCGGCGCATGCGAAGTCGCGATGCGCATCGCGCGTCAGGTCGAGAATGCGACGATCGTGTTCATCGTCTGCGATCGCGGCGACCGCTACCTGTCCACGGGCGTGTTTCCCGCCTGAACGCGGGCAGGCGCGCGTCGAGCGCGTGCGAAAAAAAAGCGCCGCTTGTGCGGCGCTTTTTCTTTGGGCAGTCGGTGCTTACTGCGATTCGGTGTCGGTGGTGGCCGGCTGAAGCGCGCCGCTCGCTTCCATCTGTGCTTTCACGGCCTCGCCGAGCTGGTACACGGTGAGTGCGTAGAAGAAGCTGCGGTTGTAGCGCGTCAGCACGTAAAAATTCTTGAGCCCGAGCATGTATTCGGTCGCGCGACCCGGCGACGGCAGGTCGACTACCGTCACGGGCGTACCGGCTTCGGTGGTGATGTTGACCGTCGGCTCGTTCAGCGTCATGCCCGCGCGCATCAGTTGCGACAGCGCCCAGTGCGGTTCGGGCTGGCCGTCGGCGGCGGCCTGTGCGATTCCCAGGCTGCCCGTATCGGGCGTGATCTGCCAGACCACCGGGCGGTCGGTTTCCCAGCCGTGCTGCTTCAGGTAGTTCGCGACGCTGCCGATCGCATCGACAGGACTGCTGCGCAGGTCGACATGGCCCGTGCCGTCGAAGTCGACCGCGTATTCGCGGATGCTGCTCGGCAGGAACTGCGGGATCCCGATCGCGCCCGTATACGAGCCGAGCACGGTGGTCGGGTCGAGCTGGTTGTCGCGAGTCCAGACCAGGAAGTCCTCGAGGTTCTTGCGGAACGTCGCCTGGCGGCTGTCGCGATTCGGCGTGTCCGGGTAGTCGAACGTGAGCGTCGTCAGCGCGTCGAGCACGCGGAAATTGCCCATGTAGCGGCCGTAGATCGTCTCGACGCCGATGATGCCGACGACCACCTCGGGCGGCACGCCGAACTGCTCGGATGCACGCTGCAGCGTTGCCTGGTTCGCCTTCCAGAATTTCACGCCCGCGTTGATGCGGATCGGCTCGATGAAGCGCGAGCGATAGACGCGCCAGTTCTTGACCGTCGGCGACGGGGCCGGCCTCACCAGCTTGACGGCCGTCGCCGAATAGCTGATGCGCGAGAACAGCGCGTGCAGGCTGGTGGAGTCGAAGCCGTTGCGGCTCACCATCTCGTCGATGAATGCGTCGACCTTCGCGTTGTTCGCGTAACGCTGCGGAACGATTTCCTCTTCGAAGGTCTGGCCTTGCGGCGTCGGCTGCTGCGGCTGGGCCTGTGCGACGAGCTTGCCCGCGGACTTCGCGGGCTGCGTCTGCGCGCCGGCAGGTGCGGTGCCGAGGGCCGCGACCACCGCGGCCGCAACGAGCGGGACGCGCACACGGAACAGCGCGGAGAGAAGGGCGGCAGGCTTGCTGGAATTCATGTCGAAGCGGGCGGACAGGGCGATTGGGTTCGGCGCAGTATACCCGACGGATCCGGCGCGCCGGGGCGTGGCGGGCCCCCGTTGTGGTAAGTTAGCGGCGAATTCGCGGCAGACGATGGACATCATTGATGGAGACCTGCGGCGCACCGTGCGCCGTGGATGACAGCTTATGGCAACCGCTTTCTATACGCACCCCGACTGCATGCTGCACGAGATGGGGGAATGGCATCCGGAATGCCCGGCCCGCCTGTCGGCGATCCAGGATCAACTGATCGCGAGCCGCATCGACGACCTGATCGTGCACGAAACCGCACCGTTCGCGAGCGAGGTGGCGCTGGGCCGGGTGCATACGCAGGCGCACATCGACTATATCCGGAGCATGACGCCGGTCGACGGCTACGTCGAGATCGATCCCGATACACTGATGAACCGCGATACGTGGCGCGCGGCGCTGCGCGCGGCCGGTGCCGCGATCGCGGCGACCGACGCGGTGATCGAAGGCCGCTATGCGAATGCGTTCTGCGGCGTCCGTCCGCCCGGCCACCATGCGGAGCCCGCGCGTGCGATGGGTTTCTGCTTCTTCAACAACGTCGCGATCGCCGCGCGGCATGCGCTCGACGTACACGGTCTCGAGCGTGTCGCGATCATCGACTTCGACGTGCACCATGGCAACGGCACCGAGGCCGCATTCGCGAACGACGAGCGCGTGCTGATGTGCAGCTTCTTCCAGCATCCGCTGTACCCGTTCTCCGGCGTCGATCACCAGGCGCCGAACATGGTCAACCTGCCGATGCCCGCGCGCAGCAACGGGATGGCGATCCGCGAAGCCGTCGACATGTTCTGGCTGCCGCGCCTCGATGCGTTCAAGCCGCAGATGCTGTTCGTGTCGGCGGGTTTCGATGCGCATCGCGAGGACGACATCGGCAACCTCGGCCTCGTCGAAGCCGACTTCGAATGGCTGACCGCGCAAATCGTCGACGTGGCGCGGCGGCATGCGCAGGGCCGCATCGTGAGCTGCCTCGAAGGCGGCTACAACCTGTCCGCGCTCGGGCGCAGCGTCGTTGCGCACCTGCGCGTGCTGGCCGGCATCTGATTGGCGTTCGACCCGCCGTGCCGTGTGCGCTCAGCGTGCCGGCACGCGCGCGTGAATCCACGCGATCAGCGCGTCGATCACGCGATCGCGTTCGAGATCGTTCATCGTTTCGTGAAAGCCGCCTTCGTATAGCGTCAGCGTGCGATCGGTCGAGCCGACGCGCGCACCGAACGCCCGGCTGCCGTCGGGCTCGGTCAGTTTGTCCTCGGTACCGTGATAGACGAGCACCGGAACGCGCAACCCACCGCGGCCGGTTTCGATGCGTGCCATCGCGTCGAGAATCTCCGCACCGGTGCGCGCGGGCACCGCGCCGTGATGCACGAGCGGGTCGGCGCGATTGGCCGCAACGATGGCCGGATCGCGCGACAGCAGCGCTGCATCGATCTTGATCGCGGGGAAGGTCGGCCATGCGCGGCTGATGACGCGGCTCACCGCGAGCATCCAGCGCGGCACGTCGCGTCCCGGCGCGAGCGCCGGGCTCGACAGCACGAGGCCCGTCAGCGAGTGGCCGCGTGCCGGCGCGCGTTCGATCGCATACAGCGCCGCGACCGCGCCTCCCATGCTGTGCCCCATCAGGAACAGCGGCGAATTGCCGCGCGCGGCTTCGGCGACCAGCGCATCCGCATCGTTCAGGTAGCCGTCGAAGCGCTCGACCCACGCACGCTTGCCGGGTGACTGGCCGTGTCCGCGCAGGTCGATCGCGAGCACGTCGATGCCGGCCGCATTCAGCCGGCCGGCGAGTGCGGCATAGCGGCCTGCATGTTCGGCAAGGCCGTGCACGAGTGCGATCGTCGCGCGCGGCGGCGCGGCGCCGTCGCTGGCCGTCCAGCGGTACGACGCCAGTTCGAGCCCGTCCGCGGTACGCAGCCGGCCCATGGTCGGCGCGGGCGACGACGAAGGCGTCGGTCCGGCGTTAGCGGGTACGGCGGCCGGCGTGGTGGTGGCGGTCATCTGGCGTGTCCCCTGTCGGTTGGCATGTGTGTTCCGGATCATAGTCGCGGCACCGTCGCGACGCGCCAGCGGCGCTCCTCTAATTTCGTGTGGTTATGAAAAGATCGAAATCGATTATTAAGGGGAATGAGGGGTTTGCGGTAAAATCGACGGTTATTCCAGATGCATCGGCGGCCGACTGGCGGGCCAACTCGCCGGCCGGCCGCCGTTTTGTTTACATGATCGAATTACGCAATCTTTCGCAGCGATTTCCCGGGCCGGGCGGTTGGGTCGAGGCGCTGCGCAACATCAACCTGACGATCCCGCAGGGTGAGGTGTTCGGCATCATCGGCCGCAGCGGCGCCGGCAAGAGCACGCTCGTGCGCACCATCAACCTGCTCACGCGGCCGACCGAAGGCAATGTCGTCGTCGGCGGGCGCGATCTCACGCTGCTGCCGGCCGGCGCGCTGCGCGAGGCGCGCCGCGAGATCGGCATGATCTTCCAGCACTTCAACCTGCTGTCGTCGCGTACGGTGTTCGACAACGTCGCGCTGCCGCTCGAGTTGGCCGGCGCAAGTCGTGCCGAGATCGAGGCCGCCGTGCTGCCGCTGCTCGACCTCGTCGGGCTGTCCGCGCAGAAGGATCGCTATCCGGCGCAGATCAGCGGCGGGCAAAAGCAGCGCGTCGGCATCGCACGCGCGCTCGCGAGCCAGCCGAAGGTGCTGCTGTCGGACGAAGCGACGTCCGCGCTCGATCCCGAGACCACGCGTTCGATCCTCGACCTGCTGAAGCGCATCAACCGCGAACTCGGGCTGACGATCGTGCTGATCACGCACCAGATGGAAGTGATCAAGCAGGTGTGCGATCGCGTCGCCGTGCTCGATGCAGGGCGCGTGGTCGAGGAAGGCCGCGTGATCGACGTGTTCCTGCAGCCGCATCACGAAGTGACGCGCGCGCTGATCGGCGACGTGATCGCGCAGGAATTGCCGCCCGCGCTGAAGGCGCGCGTGACCGAGCGACTGAAGACGGGCAGCGGGCATCTGCTGCGGCTCGCGTTCACGGGCTCGGGTGTCGACCAGCCGATCCTGTCGGAGACGATCCGCCGGTACGAACTCGATTTCAACATCCTGCACGGCCAGATCGACGAGATCCAGGGGCAGGCATTCGGTTCGCTCGCGGTGCTCGCGGGCGGCGAGCCGGGCAAGGTCGGGCAGGCGCTCGCGTTCCTGCGCGAGCAAGGTGTGGTGGTAGAGGAGCTTTCGTATGTTGAGTGAGATGTTCGATATGTTCGTGCAGTCGTTCTGGGAGACGCTGATCATGGTCGGCATCTCCGGAGTGGTCGGCGCGCTCGTCGGCCTTCCGCTCGGCGTGCTGCTCTACCTGACCGACCGCCAGGGCGTGATGCAGAACCTCGCGGTGAATCGCGTGCTCGGCGGCATCGTGAATGCCGTCCGCTCGACGCCGTTCATCATCCTGCTGGTCGCCGTGATTCCGTTCACGCGTCTCATCACGGGTTCGTCGATCGGCACGGCCGCGGCGGTCGTGCCGCTGACGCTCGCGGCCGCGCCGTTCATCGCGCGTCTCGTCGAGACGGCGTTGCGCGAAGTCGACCGCGGGCTGATCGAGGCCGCGCAATCGATGGGTGCGACCACGTCGCAGATCGTCTTCAAGGTGCTGCTGCCGGAATCGCTGCCGGGCGTCGTGGCGGGCCTGACGATCACGTTCGTGTCGCTGGTCGGCTATTCGGCGATGGCGGGCGCGATCGGCGGTGGCGGCCTCGGCGATCTCGGGATCCGCTACGGCTACCAGCGCTATCTGCCCGAAGTGATGTGGACGGTGGTCGCGATCCTGATCGTGTTCGTGCAGATCGTGCAGTCGTTCGGCGACTGGCTCGTCCGCCGGCTGAGCCACAAGTAAAACAACACTGATCCGTTAGGGGACACACGATGCAACGACGCTTCATGCTGAAATTCGCGGCGGCACTGGGCGCGGCCGCGCTGTTCGCGGGCGCGCACGCGCAGGCCGAAACCATCAAGGTGGGCGTGACGGGCGGGCCGCACGCGCAGATCATGGAAGCGGTGAAGAAGGTCGCGGCGAAGAGCGGCCTCGACATCCGCATCGTCGAATTCTCCGATTACGTGCAGCCGAACGCCGCGCTCGCGTCGGGCGACCTCGACGCGAACAGCTACCAGCACGATCCGTATCTGCAGGCGCAGGTGAAGGATCGCGGCTACAAGCTGATCGAGGTCGCGGATACCGTCACGTTCCCGATGGGCATCTATTCGAAGCGCGTGAAGTCGCTGGCCGAACTGAAGCCGGGCGCGCGCATCGCGGTTCCGAACGATCCGACCAACGGCGGCCGTGCGCTGCTGCTGCTGCAAAAGCAGGGCCTGCTGAAACTGCGCGCGGACGCGGGGCTGAAGGCGACACCGCTCGATATCGTCGACAATCCGCGCAAGCTGAAGATCGTCGAACTGGATGCGGCGCAGATTCCGCGCTCGCTCGGCGACGTCGACGCGGCCGCGATCAACACCAACTACGCGATGGAAGCGGGGTTGAAACCGAAACAGGACGCGATCGCGATCGAGGGCCCGAACGGCCCGTACGCGAACATCCTGGCGATCCGCGAGGCGGACCGGAACAAGCCGTGGGTCGCGAAACTGGTCGCGGCCTATCATTCGGCCGATGTGAAGCAGTTCATTGAAGGCAAGTTCGGCGGAGCGGTCATTGCCGCCTGGTAACGGGCGAAGCACGGGGCGCCCGGCGAGATTAGAGTCGATGATCGAAAACCCGGGCTTTGCGTCCGGGTTTTTTCTCTTTTAAAATAGAACGACCGTTCGCTATCATTGGCGCGTCGCCAAGAAGCGGTATCCTCGACAACCACGAAGGTTGGGTCCGCTTGGCCGCGCAGTCATGAGGCCTCGCTATAGAATGGCCTCTGGTCGTATTCGTAACTTTGGAGCGTGTGCATGAAAATCCTGGTGCCAGTGAAAAGAGTGGTCGATTACAACGTGAAGGTCCGCGTGAAGTCGGACAACACGGGTGTCGACATCGCGAACGTGAAGATGTCGATGAACCCGTTCGACGAAATCGCGGTTGAAGAAGCCGTGCGCCTGAAGGAAGCGG
>NZ_JAAGPO010000553.1:0-435 GCF_017104825.1 Burkholderia sp. Ac-20345
CGCCCGGGCGGCCGCGCAGCCGGTCGAAGCCGCGACGCTCGACGCGCACCTGCGCCGCACGCTGCCCGACTACATGGTGCCCGCGCAGCTGATCGTGCTTGACGCGCTGCCGCGCAACGCGAACAGCAAGGTCGACCGCGCACGGCTGCCGGCGCCGGTACGCGTCGAACGCGCGTACGAAGCGCCGCACGACGGCGACGAAGCCGCGCTCGCGGCGATCTGGTGCGACGTGCTGAATCTCGAGCGCGTGGGCCGTGGCGATCACTTCTTCGATCTCGGCGGCCATTCGCTCGCCGCCGTGCGCGTCGCGACGCGCGTGGCCGAACGGCTCGGCCGCGACGTGCCGGTGCGCGCGTTGTTCGAGGCACCGGTGCTCGCGCAGTACGCGCTTCAGGTGGCCGATGCGCCGCGTGCCGCGCATGCCGGTGCGGCAGC
>NZ_JAAGPO010000554.1:0-615 GCF_017104825.1 Burkholderia sp. Ac-20345
TAGCGGCTGCTCGCGCTTCACGCTCGGCAGCGCGCGGCTCGCGTCGGGCCGCGCGGCCACGGGCGGCGCATTGCCGGTCGAGTTGTTCTGCGCGTCGGCCGGCAGCGATTCGACGTAGCGCAGCTCGTCGTCGGTGTCGTTGTAGCGGAGCACGGCGGGCGGCGCGCCATCGACGACCACGTACGGGCGCGGGATCACGTCGCTGTAGCGCAGCAGCCAGTATTCGGCGACGAACGGCAGCTCGATGCGCTCGCCGGGGGCAAGCCGCACCGAGCCCGGTTGCGGCGTCAGTTCGTACAGGTCGCCGGTGAGCCGCCGCAGCGCGAAGCCGGGACGGTCGATCCGCAACAGGCGGCGGATGCTGTGCAGGTAGAGCTTCCAGCCGCCGTCGGCGATCGCCTGGTGGCCGCGGTTCTGCAGGATCAGGCGGCCCGTCGCGCAGGCCGCGCCGTCGGCGCCGAGATCGGCGCACGGCACGCCGGCCGCGGCCGCGTGATTGTTGTCGACGGCGACGCGCAGCGCGAGGCCGTTCGACAGCCGCGCCGCGACATCGGCGGGCGGCACGGGTGGACGGACGGCGCCGCGCGCCGCGACCGCCGCGCTCGACGCGCGCCA
>NZ_JAAGPO010000555.1:0-691 GCF_017104825.1 Burkholderia sp. Ac-20345
ACGGCATCACGGGCCCGCTCGGGATGCCGGTCGGCATCTCGGTGCGCCCGGAGCGCATTCACGTGTCGCGCGAGAAGCCGGGCTCGAAACACAACTGGGCGCGCGGCGTCGTGACCGACATCGCGTATATGGGCAGCTACTCGCTGTATCACGTGCGCCTGCCGAGCGGCAAGACGGTCGTGTCGAACCTGTCGAGCTCGCACCTGATGAACGACAACGCACCGGCGTGGAACGACGACGTGTTCGTGTCGTGGTCGCCGGCCAGCGGCGTCGTACTGACGCAGTGAGGACGCCACGATGAGAACCTCCGCCTCCAATCCGTCCGCGCCGGTGTCGTCCGGCGCAGCAAGCACCGGCGCCGGTCGCGCCCGCCCGGGCCGCTTCGCGATGCTGCAGCGCTTCCTGCCGTCGGGCCGCAGCGTCGCGATCGGCGTGCCGTTCGTGTGGCTTGCCGTGTTCTTCGCGCTGCCGTTCGTGCTGGTGCTGAAGATCAGCTTCGCCGACCAGGTGATGGGCATCCCGCCGTACACGTCGCTCGTCGAGATCAAGGACGGCGTCGTGCACTTCGCGCTGCAGATGTCGCACTACGCGTTCCTGCTGCAGGACGACCTGTACATCGCGACCTACCTCAGCTCGCTGAAGATGGCCGCCGTGTCGACGGTGCTGTGCCTGCTGATCGGCTATCCGATGG
>NZ_JAAGPO010000556.1:0-691 GCF_017104825.1 Burkholderia sp. Ac-20345
ACGGCATCACGGGCCCGCTCGGGATGCCGGTCGGCATCTCGGTGCGCCCGGAGCGCATTCACGTGTCGCGCGAGAAGCCGGGCTCGAAACACAACTGGGCGCGCGGCGTCGTGACCGACATCGCGTACATGGGCAGCTACTCGCTGTATCACGTGCGCCTGCCGAGCGGCAAGACGGTCGTGTCGAACCTGTCGAGCTCGCACTTGATGAACGACAACGCACCGGCGTGGAACGACGACGTGTTCGTGTCGTGGTCGCCGGCCAGCGGCGTCGTGCTGACGCAGTGAGGACGCCACGATGAGAACCTCCGCTTCCACTCCGTCCGCGCCGGTATCGTCCGGCGCAGCAAGCACCGGCGCCGGCCGTGCCCGCCCGGGCCGCTTCGCGATGCTGCAGCGCTTCCTGCCGTCGGGCCGCAGCGTCGCGATCGGCGTGCCGTTCCTGTGGCTCGCCGTCTTCTTCGCGCTGCCGTTCGTGCTGGTGCTGAAGATCAGCTTCGCCGACCAGGTGATGGGCATCCCGCCGTACACGTCGCTCGTCGAGATCAAGGACGGCGTCGTGCATTTCGCGCTGCAGATGTCGCACTACGCGTTCCTGCTGCAGGACGACCTGTACATCGCGACCTACCTCAGCTCGCTGAAGATGGCCGCCGTGTCGACGGTGCTGTGCCTGCTGATCGGCTATCCGATGG
>NZ_JAAGPO010000557.1:0-668 GCF_017104825.1 Burkholderia sp. Ac-20345
GCACGTCCCATTCGCCGAGCATCATCTGCGGATCGGCGACCTGTTCGCCGCCGTTCACCATCACGGCTTCCGCGACGAGCGGCGACTGGCGCAGCAGCAGGATCAGCAGCAGGCAGTTCTGGAAGATACCGTTTTCCCACAGCGACTGGCCGGCGCCGCGTACGAACAGCGACACGCCGACGACGAGACGCTTGCCCTCGCCGGGCGCTTGACGGGCATTGGAGTCCGACATGCGTATGCTCCGGTTCAGGCGACCAGACGCGAGATGAACGCGTCGAGGTTCGCGGGGTTGTCGATCGAGACCGACCGCAGCAGCCGGCCGGCCTTCGCGCGGTAGTCGTCGAGGCGTTCGTCGTGATGCAGCCACGCGTCGAGCAGCGCCCGGCCACCTGCCGCGGAATCGAAGTCCGGGTAGTAATAGCCGGCGTCGCCGATCAGCGTCGAGTTGTGGATCAGCGGATAGCCGCCGTACAGCACGTCGTAATACAGATAGTTCTGTCCGTTTTCCCAGTGGTGCGACACGACGGCGTCGGCATGGCGGGCCATGAAGCCCGGCAGGTCGAGGCGCGGCTCGAAGGTCGCCTTGTGCTGGCGCACGAGATCGAGGCTGTTCGCGAAGTGCACGAAGGTCGGATGCTCCTTCATGTGCAACGCGTTCACGACGAACA
>NZ_JAAGPO010000558.1:0-646 GCF_017104825.1 Burkholderia sp. Ac-20345
CTGCAACAAGCCCGGATATAAAGCTGCAACCCATCCTGTCGTAGTCAGCACACACGAAAAACCTTCGCAAACGGGAGGCGTTCATATAATCAGCGATGAACCAGTTTGCTATCCTGTTCGGCGAGCGGTTTACGCAGGCGCGCGGATAACCTGTTGTTCAACCGCCTCGCCCACAAAAATGCGGACAGGTTCTTTGAAGTTCGCGCTAACGGTGTCCGCGGCAATGCAAATTGTGTCCGTTACTTCTGCTAACGCGTCCGCCTCGCGATGCTGAGCCCACCGCCGGCCTATGGTGGTTCGGCCTCGTGGTGGCAGTCCGGCTGACCTGCCCCCGGTTTTAGTCCGGACTGCAGTTAGAGTCCGAGGTTAAAAGCTGCTGCTTTGCATCGTGCGCCCGGGCGAACTGCACGGGTGTCAGATAAGCGAGCGAACTATGAGGCCGCTCGGTGTTGTACTCGATACGCCATTCCTCAATCAGCCGCCTGGCGTGGCACATTGAAACGAACCAGTGCTCGTTCGGGCATTCATCTCGGAACCGCCCGTTGAAGCTCTCGATATAGGCATTTTCCACCGGCTTGCCAGGCCGAATGAACGACAGCGTGACACCGGCTTCGTAGGCCCATGCATCCAGCACCTTACCAGCGAA
>NZ_JAAGPO010000559.1:0-616 GCF_017104825.1 Burkholderia sp. Ac-20345
CGCTTCCGTTCGGCCAGATGAAGCGATCGGCTTCGAGTCGCTTGAGCAGCAACCAGAAGCCGTTGCCGCCCCAGCCGAGAATCTTGATACGATCGCGACGGCGGTTGCCGAAGACGAACAGCGCCGAGGTCATCGGGTTCAGGCGCATCGCCTGTTCGACCAGGATCGACAGCCCGTTGATGCCCATGCGGAAGTCGACTGGATCGCGATGCAGGTAGACCTTCAACCCTTCGTCGAACCGGAACACGGCAACCTCCCCAGCATCTGGACGATCGTCGTCAGTTCTTCGAGGCTCGCTTTCCCAAGATCGAATTCGACGCCGTTGGGTAGACGCACATGCAACGTGATCGCCATCAGCGACTCAGGTGACAGCTGCGGTGACGGCCGCTGTGGCGCCGGCATTACCGGCACAAATGCAGACGTCGACTCGGGTGAGGGAAAACGGGACGTTGGCCCTGGAATATCAATGGGTACGCCGTCGGCCACAACGTAAGCGCTGCTTGACTGCCGTGTTGACAGGGTAAGATAAGGCTATTTTCGAGAGATTTGGTAGCGGTGATGGCTCTGCGCGACGGTAAATACTTGGCAAGCTGTAAGGAGCGGAATGCTCTATCTG
>NZ_JAAGPO010000560.1:0-609 GCF_017104825.1 Burkholderia sp. Ac-20345
GCACGATAGAACTCGTCGCACGCGAGCATCGGGTAGTGGCAGGACTTGGCGACCGAGATGTTCGGTTCGAGCATCGCCAGGTGCCACGGGCGGCGGCCGGGCCGATAGCCGAACGTCGCGCCTTCCGCGGCGAGCGCGGCGATGCGGCGATCGAGGAAGTACGGCGACCAGATATGCGGCATCAGGTGTACCGGTGCGCGCAGGATGGTCTGCAGCATCGGCGCGGCCGTCTTGTCGTATTGCGGCAGCAGCCACACTTCGTCGAACGGTGCACCGTTGAAGACGTGCCCCGACGGTTTGCCGAAGATCGGGGTTTCGCACAGGCCGGCATACACGTGCCCGCAGAAGAACGCGGCGATTTTCTTGCCGAGCGCCTTCATGTGCCGGAGCCATTCGACCGGCAACTGCGCGCCCATTTCAATCACGACGTCGACTTCGTGCGTGACGTCGGAGGGTTTCACGAGCGGGATGTCGAGGCCGTCGAGTTCGAGGCCGGCCGGCAGCGCGCTGGCGTCGCCGCCGTTCAGGAAGTAGACGGGGCCGACGCGATCCGAGCGCTTGAGCATCATCGCGAGGAACGCGATGTTCTGGTGTATGCCGTTTTCCCAG
>NZ_JAAGPO010000561.1:0-572 GCF_017104825.1 Burkholderia sp. Ac-20345
CTTCGACGTTCAGCGGCGCCAGCACCTCGCCGCAGAACTTCGCGGACTCGTCGAGCACGGCCTGCGCCGTGTCGTAACCGGCATCCTCGAAGCCCGGCAACTGCGCAACGGCGTCGATGCCGGCCAGTTCCTTCAGCACGAACAGCATGTCCTTGACGGGGGCGTGATAGCTCATGGTGTGTCTCCCTCTTCTCTCTTCTGTCGATGGCGAAAAAAAAGGGGCGCTCGTCGCGCCCCTCTTCTCGTGTGCTTACCGCCGAAGCGTCACACTGCTTTAGCCGAGCTCGGCTACGAGCTCCGGCACGAGCGCGAACAGATCGCCGACGAGACCGTAATCGGCCACGCTGAAGATCGGCGCTTCCGGATCCTTGTTGATCGCGACGATCACCTTCGAATCCTTCATGCCGGCCAGGTGCTGAATCGCACCCGAGATACCGACCGCGATGTACAGCTGCGGTGCGACGATCTTGCCGGTCTGGCCGACCTGGTAGTCGTTCGGCACGTAGCCGGCGTCGACTGCCGCGCGCGAGGCGCCCAGAGCAGCCGACAGCTTGTCCGCCAGCGGCTCCAGC
>NZ_JAAGPO010000562.1:0-558 GCF_017104825.1 Burkholderia sp. Ac-20345
CCAGCACCAGGTGGACGATGTTGTCCGCCATGTCGTGCTCGCCCCACGTGATGAAGATCTTCGTGCCGAACACCTTGTACGTGCCGTCGCCCTGCGGCTCGGCGCGCGAGCGCACCAGCGCGAGATCCGAGCCCGCCTGCGGCTCGGTCAGGTTCATCGTGCCGGTCCATTCGCCCGAGATCAGCTTCGGCACGTAGCGCTGCTTCTGCTCGTCGGTGCCGGCCGTCAGCAGCGCCTCGATCGCGCCGTCGGTCAGGAGCGGGCACAGCGCGAACGACAGGTTCGACGCGTTCAGCATCTCGATGCACGGCGTCGCGATCAGCTTCGGCAGCCCCTGGCCGTCATATTCGGTCGGATGCTGCAGCCCCTGCCAGCCGCCTTCGACGAACTGGCGGAACGCTTCGCCGAAGCCGGGCGTCGCGGTCACGACGCCGTCCTTCCAGCTGCTCGGGTTGCGGTCGCCTTCGACGTTCAGCGGCGCCAGCACCTCGCCGCAGAACTTCGCGGACTCGTCGAGCACGGCCTGCGCCGTGTCGTAACCGGCATCCTCGAAGCCCG
>NZ_JAAGPO010000053.1:0-59522 GCF_017104825.1 Burkholderia sp. Ac-20345
GCGCGGCCACGCGGCCGAGCGCGGCGCCTGCAAACGGCTTCGCGCTGTCGAGCTGGCCCGTGAACGCGCGCGGCGTATGGCATTCCGCGCAGTGGCCGAGCGCGCCGGCCAGATAGCGGCCGCGCTGCCAGTCGGCGGACTGGCCCGTCGATGCATCGGGCAGGCTGTCCTTCAGGAACACCATGTCCCAGAAGACCATCCCGAAACGCAGGTTGTACGGGAACTTCAGCTCGTGCTCGCGGTTTTCCAGTGCGACCGGCTTGACGGTCTTCAGGTACGCGTACATCGCGTCGGAATCGGCGCGCGTGAGCTGACGGTACGACGTGTACGGCATCGACGGATACAGGCGCTTGCCCGGCGCCTTGCCGTCATGCAGCGCGGCGTAGAAATCGTCCGCGCTCCAGCTGCCGATCCCGTGATCCTTGTCGGGCGTGATGTTCGAGCCGTAGAACGTGCCGAACGGCGATTCGAGGGGCGCGCCGCCGGCGAACGGCGCGCCGTCCTTCGCGGTGTGACACGCCGCGCAGTCGGCGGCCTTGACGAGATAGCGGCCGCGCGCAATCTGGTCGGCACCGGGCGCGCCGGACGCCGCGTTCGACGCCGGTGCGTCATGGCCGCCGCACGCGGCGAGCAGCAACGCGCTGGCCGCGGCCAACACGGGGAGGCCCGCGGCCCGCGCGACACGATGAGCGAATGTGCGTTTCATGCGGCGTCCTTCACGAGTCCCGGCGTCGTCAGCACCACGTCCTTGACGGCTTCGTAGTAGCGGACATAGCCCGTGCAGCGGCAGAGGTGCGCATCGAGCGCCTCGGTGATCGTGCGTTCGACGTCGGCCTTCGCAATCGGCTCGCGCTTCAGGCGTTCGATCAGCACGGTCGCCGCGTTGACGAAGCCCGGCGTGCAATAGCCGCACTGGAAGCTGAAGTGCTCGAGGAACTTCTGCTGGATCGGCGACAGCTCGACCACTTCGCCCGCTTCGTTGCGCTTCGCGTGTCCTTCGATCGTGCGGATCGAGCGGCCGTGGAAGAAATGCGCACCGGTGATGCAGGTACGCATTTCCTCGCTCGTGCCGTCCGGCTTGTCGACGATCACGACGCACGCGTGGCAGATGCCCTGCCCGCAGCCGAGCCGCGAACCGGTGAGGCCCGCGTACTCGTGCAGGAACTCGATCATCATCAGCCCTTCCGGCACCTGCATCGGCCCGACGGACTTGCCGTTGATATTGATCGACAGCGGTTTCGACTGGAACCGGACGAGCGGACGCTCGACGGCGGCCGGCGCAGATGCCGATGCTGATGCCGATGCCGGCGCGGCCGGGACCGATGCCGGTGCGGCCGAAGCCGCGGTTTGGGCGGTCGTCATGCGAGCACCTCCTGAATCTTTTGCGGGGTCACCGGCAGGTCGGTGAAACGATGGCCGATCGCGTGCGCGATCCCGTTCACGATCGCACCGACGACGGGGATCATCACCACTTCGGCGACACCCTTCGGCGGATCGGTCTCGGACAGCGGCGGCAGCACGTCGCCCGTCTGCGTCCAGACGGCGACGTCGGACGCGCGCGGCAGCTGGTAACGGTTGAAGTTCCACGTGCCGTTGCCGGGGCCGTCTTCATACAGCGGCAGGTATTCGTGCAACGCGTGGCCGATACCCATCGCAAGGCCGCCCTGCAACTGGCCCGACACGAGCTGCGGCGAAATCTGGTTGCCGCACTCCATGATCGAGTGATGCGTGAGCAGCTCGACCTTGCCGGTCGCTTCGTGCACGGCCAGCTCGACGAGCGTGCCGACCGCCGTGTAGTACGTGACGGCCGCGTTGTTGCGGCTCGTCGGCGGGATGAACACGCGCTTGCGGTCCAGC
Organism: Burkholderia sp. Ac-20345; assembly: GCF_017104825.1. Classification (NCBI taxonomy): domain Bacteria; kingdom Pseudomonadati; phylum Pseudomonadota; class Betaproteobacteria; order Burkholderiales; family Burkholderiaceae; genus Burkholderia; species Burkholderia sp. Ac-20345. The sequence goes on from NZ_JAAGPO010000053.1 coordinate 1,858, forward strand.
ACGCGGTAGCCGTTCGCGGTCGGCGCCAGCGTGCCGCGCATCGCGGTCGCGCCGGCCGGCGCGGCGGTGCCGGGCACCGGGCCGTTGTCGCCCGTCTTCGGCGCGCCGACGCGCAGCGACAGCCCGTCGATCGGCAAACGCTCGACCGTGCCGCCCACTTCGAACTCGGCGTCGGTCCACTGCCAGCGGTTGAACACGTGCACGACGGCGCCGGTCGGCAGGCCGAGCGCATAGGCCTGCTTCGCGAGCTGTTCGAACGACAGCGGCTCGAGGCCGTCGGCGGTCAGCTTGCCGTCGACCCAGCGCGCGTCCTCGATGCGGATCGCATACGGCGCGGCCTGGCCGCCGCCGAGGCCGCGGGTCCAGATCGACATCGCCGCCGGCCACAGGCCGTAGCGGAACACGGCGCGCGCGGCTTCGCGCGTGCTGTGCGTGAAGTAGTACGCGGAGTTCGTCGCGCTCGACGGCGACGCATAGCTCGGCGACCAGCGCGGGTTCGCGCTCAGGCGATCCTGGTCGGCCTGCGACATGAGGTACGGATCGCCGCTGGTCTCGACCGGCAGGTCCGGCCATTCGGTCACGGCCACGCGTACTTCCGTCGCCGGGCGACCCAGCCATTTCGCGACCGCGACGGCCTGCGACGTCGACATCCCGGTGCCGATCTCGGCCGCCGTGTGCTGCAGCGACACCTTGCCGTTCTCGTCGAATTCGACCTTCGCGAACGACGCTTCCGCGCCCGTGCCGAAATCCTTCTGCACGCACGCGAAGCCGACGCCGTAGCGCTTGCCCGGATTCGCGGCCTCGAATTCGGCCTTGCGCGCGGCGCGGCGCGTCCACAGCGGATGCTGCTTCGAGCGCTCGAGCACCTCGTCGACGCGCAGCGCGCCGGCGGGAATCGCCCCTTGCGTGTTCTTCATCCCCGAACGCAGCGCGTTGCGCAGGCGGAAATCGATCGGGTCGATGTTCAGCTGCGCGGCGATCTCGTCCACCGCCATCTCGGTCGCCGCCATGCTCTGCAGCGTGCCGTAGCCGCGCGCGGAGCCGGCATCGATCGCGCGCGACGCGATCGCGACGGCAGCCAGATCGCTCTTCGGGAAGTAGTAGATCGATTGCGCGGCCGTTGCGCCGACCATCGCGACCGACGGCGAGAAATTCGAGCGCCCGCCGCCGTTCGCCTCGAAGTCGCCCTTGAACGACTGCAGCAGGCCCGTGTTGCGGTCCACCGCGATCCGGTAGTGCATCTTGAACGCGTGACGCTTCAGCGACGTCTGGAACTGCTCGTAGCGGTCGTTCGCGAAACGCACCGGGCGGCCGTCCGCGTACAGCGCGCAGACGAGGCCGTAGAACGGCACATTGAAGTGATCCTTGGAACCGTAGCCGACCGTGTAGCACGGATGCACGAACAGCTTCTTCACCGGGAAGCGGCACTTCGCGACCATCGCGGCCGCGTTCTCCGCCACTTCGAGCGGCGACTGGGTCGGCACGACGAGGTGCAGCGACTGCGTCGCGGCGTCGTACCAGCAGTTCGCGTTGTCCGGCTCAAGCGCGGACGTATCGACCGACTGCGTGTTGTACTCGCGGTCGAACACGAGCCAGTCGGCCGACGGATGGTCGAGCTCGCTGGCGATCTGCCCGGCCAGGAACATGCCCTGCTCGTCGAGCTTGCCGTGCTCCTTGCCGTCCGGCCACACCGGCAGGTGCTTGCGCATCATGCTCGGGAAGATCGGCGCATCCTTCAGGCTCGAATAGACGTCGTCGTCATAGGCCGTCTTGCCGCCCACCCGCACGTAGCGGAAGGTGCCCCACGGATCGCGCTCGAGCGGGCCCGTGACGGCACCGTAGCGGATCACGTCGTCGCGGAACTTGAGCGTGTTCTTCGCGAAGCGGAAGCGCGCGAAGTCGTGGTAAATGAGGATCGCGACCGCATGACCGAGATACGCGGGCGTCTTGCCGGCGGGCAGCAACATGTCGTCGCCGTAGAACGTCGGGAACGCGACGCCGTCACGCGCGAGATCGTCGGCCGTGACCACGCGGTCCGGCTTCAGCTCGTCGCCGAGCAGCGAAAGGTCGAAGCCTTCGTACGTGCGGTCGGCCTGCGTGACGCGCAGGATCAGCGCATGCGACTGCTGCTGCGGCCAGTGCGGCATGTCGGCTGCGCGCACGTCACGGGCGAACACTTTCGAGCCCGTGACCTTCGCGATGCCGTCGATGCGGAATTGGGGGATGCCGGTGACGCTATCCCATTTGACGGGGGTGAGGAGTTTTTCTTCGAAGAGCGCCGCGAATGCGCGGCTGCCCAGGGGCGCGACATACACTGCGACGCCCGCCAGCACGCTGGCTTTCAGAAAACCCCGCCGTGACAGGCCGTGGTTTTTCATTGGGGGGAACCTCCTGATGCGGCTCGGACGGCGATCGGGTGTCGCGACGTTCGGAGCGGCGCGCATTCTGGCATTGTTTTAGATATATCGCCTATAGTATTTCTCGCATGAAATACTTATTGAATTTCTTATAACGGTATTCAGCCGGGCTGCGGCAGCCGGTCGCGGGAGGCAATTCGACCGCGTCGCATGCCTGGTTGCAGCGGTTTCGATCGTGCCGGCCGCGCCGGGCGGGCACGCGCACCGTGCGTGGCGACCAGCCTCCTGCCGGTCGCCCGGCCGCATTCGTTCGCAACGATGCTGCCCCCGCCCCGGTGAATGCGCAAGGCTTTCACTGGCGTGGTTTACGACTAGTGCCGCCGCTCCGCCGGACAACCCGCGGCGCCCGGGTTTCATGGTAATGTCGTGCGCATCCGGCCTGGCCGGGCTTCCGCCATGTGCCGTGCGGGCGCCGCCAGGCATCGCGACATCACGCGACATCGTGTCGAGGTCAAAAACCATGGCAGTCAGGACATCTCTCCTGCACTCCGTTCTCGCCACTCCTCCCTCCGGCAACCACCGTGTGACGGCCGCGCTGCGCCCGTCGATGCTCGTTACCCTGTTCGAAGACGTCCGCCCGATGGCGCTCTCCGGGCTCGCGAGCGGCTTCGTCGCGGCCGTCGCGCTGATCCGGCTGCAGCAGCTCTGGTGTCTCGCGTGGCTGATCGTCGACGCCGGCTTGCTCATCGCGCGGCTCTCGATCGCGCGTGCATACACGGTTCAGCGCGACGCCGGTGACGACCGCGCCGAATATTGGGCGATGCGTTACGCGCCCGTGTCGCTCGTCGCATGCTTCGTGCTCGGCCTCGGCGTGATGGGCTGCGTGCAGGCCGTCGACGTCGAGCTCGGCACGCTGTCGGTGATGGTCGCAGGCGGCGTGTTCGGCGGGATCGCGTCGCGCAATTCGGCGCTGCCGCGGCTCGCGATGATGCAGGTCACGCTCGGCGTGCTGCCGATCGGCATCGGTGCGCTCCTGGCCCACCGGTCGGGCGCGTGGCTGCTGCTGCCGCCGCTCGCGATCTATCTCGCCGCGATGCGCACGGTCGTCCAGCGTCACTATCGCGTGCTCGTCGCGCTGATCGCCGCGCGCCAGCGCAACGCCGAACTCGTCGCGCGCTTCGACGCCGCGCTCACCTACATGCCGCATGGCCTGTGCATGATCGACGGCGAACGGCGCGTGATCGTCGCGAACCGGCGCACCGCGCAGCTGTTCGGCTCGCCGCGCGAGATCATGCTCGATACGCCGCTGCCTGCCGTCGTCGCGGTGCTCGGCGCGAACGACGCGACCGATCCGGGCGGCGCCAGTCTCGCCGCGCAGTGCGAGCTCTGGCTGACCTGCGACGAACCCGTGCCGCTCGATGTCGTGCTCGCCGACGGCCGCCAGCTCGAACTGACGCGCCACCGCGTGCCGGACGGCAACGCGGTGATCATCGTCGAGGATGTCACCGCGCGCCGCCAGACCGAGCAGCACATCCGGCATCTCGCGCGGCACGATGCGCTGACGGGTTTGCCGAACCGTCACGAACTGCATGCCCAGCTCAAGCGGATGCTCGCGCGCCGGCCGCGCATGCCGGGCCCCGCGCTCGCCGTCATGTATCTCGACCTCGACGGCTTCAAGGCGATCAACGACCGGTTCGGCCACCAGGCCGGCGACGACGTGCTGACCCAGGTCGCCGAGCGGCTCGGCAAGACACTGCCGCCCGGCGAGCTGGCGGCGCGCATCGGCGGCGACGAGTTCGTCGTCGCAATCGACGACACGACGATGCACGCGTGTTCGATCCTCGCCGCGCGCATCATTCGGCAGATCTCGGCGCCGTACACCCTGTCGATCGGCGAGACCGTGAGCCTGGGTATCAGCATCGGCATCGCGCTCGACGACGGACATGGCTCCCCCGATGAACTGATCCGGCAGGCCGACAGCGCGCTGTACGACGCGAAGTCGGCCGGCAAGGGAATCTACCGTTTCTATTCGAGCGGCAGCAGCCGGGTCACGCCGGCCACCGCGACCTGATCCGGCTGCGCAGCCGGCTTTCACCCTTCTCCGCGTCCTCCCGACGATTCAATTCCGAAACGCTTTGCGTGGCCGCACGTGGCGCCGCGCGTTCGCGTGTCACGTGACGTGTTCCGTAACATCGCCGCTCGTCACCCGCCACATTGGCTGCAGAAGCCGGCACGATCGAAGCAGCGCAAGGCTTTTCGAGCCTGGCACTCTTATTGCTCCCTGTCATGGAAACAGGTTGTCAGGGAGACCCAACATGAATACCGTCGAAGTCCTCAGCCGCAGCGAAACCATCGACGAACTGGATGTGATCGACGGCGCCTCGCTGATCCGCCGGCTCGTTTCCGAACGCCGCATGCCGGCCGCGCGCGAAGCCCGGTGCGTCGACAATCCGCCGCTGACGCTGTACGGCGCATTCCGCCAGGGCGTCGCCGATCACGGCGCGCACCGCGCGAATCCGTATCGCGCCGGCAGCCGTTTCTGGGCGCTGTGGGAAGAAGGACGTCTCGAAGCTGAAACATCGGGCCGGTAAGCCGGTTGCGCGCGCCGGCCCTGCCGCGGCAAGGGGCCGACGCGAAACATCACGCCCGAATGCGGCCGGCCGGCGTGCCGGCATGTGTTCACCGCTGCAACATCGCTCGGGGTCTCGCGTATCGGCTTTGCAACTCGCCCGTACGCATCCATGCGCTTGCCGCTTGATAGCGTTCGGCGTTGCGCGCGCCCGGCGCGCCGCGCGGCGGTCGTTTCCCGATAAGATGGCAGATTCCGTTCATCGAACGATGCCGCCATGACCGCCTCTTCCTCACATCGCAATCCCATCCACTGCGAAATCGATCTTGACGCACCAGGCAAGCACGCGGGCTACCTGCGGCTGCCGCATTCGGTACACCGCTCGGCATACGGCTGGCTGCCGATCCCGATCGCGTCGATCCGCAACGGCGACGGCCCGGTCGCGCTCGTGATGGCCGGCAATCACGGCGACGAGTACGAAGGCCAGATCATCGTGTCGCAACTGATGCGCGAGATCGAACCCGAGATGGTCAGCGGGCAATTGATCCTGCTGCCGATGGCGAATTTCCCGGCGGCGGACGCGGGCCTGCGCGTGTCGCCGCTCGACGGAGGCAACCTGAACCGCAGCTTCCCCGGTGATCCGACCGGCACGCCGACGCAGATGATCGCGCATTACATCGAGCATGTGCTGCTGTCTCGCGCGCAGTATCTGGTCGACCTGCACTCGGGCGGCAGCTCGCTGCTGTACCAGGGCGGCAACATGCTCGCGATCGATCCGCTCGACGCCGACGAAGCCGTGAAGCTCAACGGGCTGCTGGTCGCGTTCGGGTTGCACAATGCGCTGCTGCACGCGCCGAATCCCGTTCATTCGGCATCGGCCGCGCGCCGGCAGGGCGCGATCTCGATCGTGACCGAACTCGGCGGCGCGGGCATGGCCGATCCTTCGCTGATCCGGATGGGCCGCCACGGGCTGCTGCACTACCTCGGCCATATCGGCCTGCTGCGCGGCGCGCTCGTGCCCGACGCACCGCCGACCACCACGCGCTTCATGCGTGTCGACGGCGACCGCCATTTCGTCTACGCGTACGAGCGCGGGCTGTACGAGCCGCTCGTCGAACTCGGCGACCAGGTGAAGGCCGGGCAGCCGGCCGCGTGGGTGCATTTCCCCGATACGCCGCTGCGCGAGCCGGTGCTGCACCGCTTCAAGGGTGACGGCGAAGTGGTGTGCAAGCGCGTGCCCGCGCAGGTGCAGCGCGGCGATTGCCTGTTCCAGCTGGCGGAGCTGTCGGCGCCGCCGAGCATCGGCCAGACGGCCTAAATCCGGACCCATCTCGTTTCCTTGCTGTCTGCCAGTCATGGCGGACGGCATGCGCTCGCCATTAACCAACTTGACAAATTAACTTACTTGGTTATGATCGCAGATGGAAAAGAGAACGCCTCATTGCAAGCTGCCCCGCGTCAAAGCGCTCGTCGAATCCGGCAAGGTCCGGTTGACCGCGAGTGCGGTCCTCGGCGCCCGACTATTGGGTTTCACGGAAAGGGAGGCGCTCGATGTCGTGCTGTCGCTGACCGACCTCGACTTCCACAAGAGCATGACGACCTACGCCGACCACACGATCTGGCAGGACGTCTACCGGCCTTTCACGGTGCGTGGCGACGTGTACCTGAAACTGACCGTGATCGACGATGTGCTGATCGTGTCTTTCAAGGAGCGTTGAACATGAAGTGCCCTGCATGCGGTGCCGCCCGGCTGGTCCGCGACACACGCGATATCCCCTATACCTACAAGGGTCAGTCGACTGTCGTCCGCGACATCACCGGCGACTTCTGCCCGGCCTGCGGAGAGTCGGTACTGGAGCTCGACGAGGCCACCCGTCTCGGCGAAGCGATCACCGAGTTCAACAAGCAGGTGAACGCCACCATCGTCGACCCGAAGTACATCGCAAAGGTGCGCAAGAAGCTGAAGCTGGATCAGCGCGAGGCGGCCGAGCTGTTCGGCGGCGGCGTCAACGCGTTCTCCCGTTACGAGACAGGCAAGACGAATCCGCCGCTTGCCCTCGTGAAATTGCTGAAGATCCTGGATCGTCACCCCGATCTGCTCGCCGAAGTTCGAGCGGCATAGGCGCTCCCAAGGCGGCATCGCGCATTCGTCGAGCACCGGCTTCGACGCATGCGCACTCCCCCGCCACACTCACCCCACTCCCGCTGCAAGCCTTCTGACGCCCGCCGCGAAATCCTTATCGAAATTGCTTCGTTCGCCTTTGCCGGCCGCGCCGCTAACGTGTTCAAAACGGCGGCGGCCCGCCATCTGTATCGCAGCAGGATTCGCACCGGCCGCCGCCATCACGACAACCGCGTCGCGATAACGGAACAGACCGGACGGGCCGCGTGCCCGCACCCCGCCAGGAACGTCCGCATCGCGCGCCCTTCGCGATGCCCATGGCCACGACCGACCGCATCATCGACACGACGCCGCTCGACGTCCGCGCGCAACCGCTGATCGACGCGCTGATCGACGAGTATTCGACCCGTTACAACGCGTATCGCCCCGACAGCCACGCGTCCGCGCGCGATGAGCTCGCACGCTACCCGGCCGAACTGTTCGCGCCGCCCGAAGGCGCGTTCGTGCTGCTGCTGCGCGACGGCGAGACGATCGGCGGCGGCGCATTCAAGCGCTACGACGCACAGACCGCCGAGCTCAAACGCATCTGGACCCGCACGGACCTGCGCCGCCAGGGCCTCGCACGCGTCATCGTCGAGGCGCTCGAACTGCGCGCCGCGCAGCAAGGCTATCGCCGCGTCTACCTGACCACGGGCTTTCGCCAGCCCGAGGCATGGGCGCTGTACGACCGCACCGGCTATACGCGGCTGTTCGATTCATCCATCGACCCGGAAGCGTATTTCCACCTGCGGTTCGGCAAGGATCTCGCCGATCCGTCACGCACGTCGACGCTGGCCGACCTGTGGGCGCCCGTGCCCGAACCGGTGCTGCCGCGCTGACCGCGCCCGCGCCCCTCTATCCCTCCGATCTCCGCTTGCCACCACAGGACGCTTTCATGCAACGAGCCGTACCGCTTTCTTCCCGTGCCGCGCGCACGCTGGCCGCCGCGCTGATCGGCTTGACCGCGTTCGCCGCAGCCGCGGCCGCCGCGACGTTCGACCTGAGCCCCGAACAGCGCGGCCGCCCGCGCGGCGTAGCCGATGCGGCAGTCGAGCGCTCGGTGCCCGCGTCGTTCAAGTTCGCGGAACCCGGCACGCTGACGATCGGTGTTGCGCCGAGCCTGCCGCCGATCAGCTCGTATGCGACCGACGCGCGCACGGTGATCGGCTTCGACGCCGACGTCGGCCAGCTCGTGTCCGACAGCCTCGGCCGCAAGCTGAAGATCGTCGCGCTCGCATGGGCCGACTGGCCGCTCGCGCTCGAATCGGGGAAAGTCGACGCGGTGATCTCGAACGTCACCGTCACCGAGGAGCGCAAGCAGAAGTTCGATTTCTCGACCTACCGCAAGGACCAGGTCGGCTTCTACGTGCGCAACGACAGCAAGATCCAGGCGATCCGCGAGCCGAAGGACGTCGCCGGGCTGCGCGTCGTGACCGATGCCGGCACCAACCAGGAAAAGATCCTGCTCGCGTGGGATCGCGAGAACGTCGCGCACGGGCTGAAACCCGTGCAGATCCAGTACTACGACGACCAGGCGATGCGCATCGTCGCCGTGCAGTCGGGCCGCGCCGATGCCGTGTTCAGCGTGAACTCGGTGCTCGCGTACCAGAGTGCTCAGCAAGGCAAGACGCGCCTCGTCGGCGCAATCAGCGGCGGCTGGCCGCGCACGGCCGACATCGCGATCGCGACGCGCCGCGGCAGCGGGCTCGCCGATCCGCTCACCGTCGCGCTGAACGGGCTGATCAAGAACGGCCGCTACCAGCAGGTGCTCGACCGCTGGAACCTCGCATCCGAAGCGATCGACCAGTCGCGTACGAATCCGCCCGGGCTGCCGAAGAGTTGAACGCCGCGCACGCTCACCGTCCATTCACGCTCACCCCACGCTCACGCAGGAACGCCGCCCACCATGTCTTATTCGCTTTCGTTGCTGGACAAGAGTCCGATCGCCGACGGCGCGAACGCCGCCGATGCGCTGCGCTTCACCACGACGCTCGCGCAACGCGCCGAACAGCTCGGCTACGAGCGTTTCTGGGTCGCCGAACATCACGGCACGCCGGCCTTTGCAAGCTCGGCGCCGGAGATCGTCGTCGCGCACCTGCTCGCGCATACGTCGCGCATCCGCGTCGGCTCGGGCGGCGTGATGCTGCAGCACTACAGCCCGTTCAAGGTCGCCGAGACCTTCAAGGTACTGGCCGCGCTCGCGCCGGGCCGCGTCGATCTCGGCGTCGGCAAGGCACCCGGCGGGTTGCCGCTGACCACGCGCGCGCTGCAGTGGTTCCACGACAAGGCGCGCAAGCCTGACTTCGCGGGCCTGTTGGCGGAACTCGATGCGTTTCTCGGCTGGGGCGTCGCCGAGGATCACCCGCTCGCCGGTGCCGTCGCCCTGCCCGTGCCGCCGCAGCCGCCCGAACGCATCCTGCTCGGCGGCTCGCCGGACAGCGGCGCACTCGCCGCGCGCAACGGCTGGCGCTTCTGCTACGCGGGGCATTTCAACGGCGACGACGCGAACCTCGAACGCTCGCTGGACGCGTACCGCAGCGCGGGCGGCACACGGCCGCTGGTCGCGCTGTACGCGGTGGCCGCGCCGACGCGCGACGAGGCCGAGCAACTGATCGGGCCGCTGAAGATCTTCAAGCTGCAGTTCGCGGGCGGCCAGAGCTTCAATCTCGCCAGCGCGCAGGCGGCCGCCGAATTCGCGTGGCAGAGCGGCGCATCCGACTACCGGATCGACGAGCTGCGCCCGACGGTGCTGGCCGATACGCCCGAGCGTGTGCACCGCGCGCTCGATGCATTGAGCCGGCGGCTCGACGTCGATGCGTTCGTGATCGATTCGCCGGTGACCGACTATGCGGCGCGGCTCGCATCGGCCGAATGGCTCGGCGGCGCGCTGTCGGCCACGCCGTTGCAGGCGGCCCTCGCGGCCGACGGCTCCCTCTCCCCTGACCAGAACGCGTAACGCTCCCATGACGACCCGACGATCGATCCCCTTCGGCCTGATGCTGCAAGGCGCAGGCAGCCACATGAACGCATGGCGGCACCCGAGCAACCCGCCGGACGCGAGCATCAACCTCGATTTCGCGATCGGCATCGCGCGCAAGGCGGAAGCCGCCGGCATCGCGTTCGCGTTCGTCGCGGACGGCCTCTACATCAACGAGAAGTCGATCCCGCACTTCCTGAACCGCTTCGAGCCGCTGACCGTGCTGTCGGCGCTCGCGGTCGCGACGAAGAAGATCGGGCTCGCGGGCACGATCTCGACGTCGTACAGCGAGCCGTTCACGGTCGCCCGCCAGCTCGCGTCGCTCGATGCGATCAGCGGCGGGCGCGCGGGCTGGAACGTCGTGACGACGCCGCTCGAAGGCACCGCGAAGAACTTCGGCAAGGCGCATCCCGATCACGAACTGCGCTACGAGATCGCCGACGAATACCTCGACGTCGTGCAGGGCCTGTGGGACAGCTGGGATGACGACGCCTTCGTGCGCGACCGGGCGACCGGCCGCTTCTTCGATCGCGACAAGCTCCATACGCTCGACCACCATGGCCGCTTCTTCCAGGTCGCGGGCCCGCTCAACATCCAGCGTTCGCCGCAGGGGCAGCCGGTGATCTTCCAGGCGGGTTCGTCCGACACCGGCATCGGGCTCGCGGGCAAGTACGCGGATGCCGTGTTCACGCATTCGCCGTCGCTCGACGAAACGGCCGCGTTCACGCGGCGCGTGAAGCAGAGCGCGATCGAGCACGGCCGGCAAGGCAGCGACGTGAAGATCTTCCCCGGCATCGGGCCGATCGTCGGCCGCACGGCGGCCGAGGCCGAGGACAAATACCAGGCGATCCGCAACCTGCTGACGATCGACGAGGCGCTCGCGTATCTGGGCCGCTATTTCGATCACCACGATTTCACGCAGTACGCGCTCGATGCGCCGTTTCCGGAACTCGGCGAGCTCGGCCGCAACAGCTTCCGCTCGACCACCGACCGGATCAAGGCCGACGCGAAACAGCAAGGCCTGTCGCTGCGCGAGACGGCGCTCGCGGTCGCCACGCCGCGCCCGAACTTCATCGGCACGGCCGAGCACGTCGCCGACGAGCTGATCCGCTGGCACGACGCCGGTGCCGGCGACGGCTTCATCCTCGGCTTTGCGGTGCAGGCGCAGGGGGTCGAGGATTTCGTCGAACTCGTGATCCCGGCGCTCGAGGCGCGCGGCCGCTACAGCCGCGATCTGTCCGGCGCGACGCTGCGCGACCACCTCGGCCTGCCGCGCAAGGCCAGCCGCCATGCGGTGCCTGGCGCGTCGCACGAAACCGCGGCCGAAGCGCACGCCTGACACCCGCCGCCGCGCCGCCCGTGCGCGGCGCGCCCGCCCGACCGATTCGAGGATCTCCACCGACATGAGCGACACGACCCACCTCGGCGGCGCGCTGCCGCCGCTCTCTTCCCCCGGCGCGCGCGACGCCGGCACGCGTTTCCGGATCGTGCCCGCGCGCCACCGGTCGCGCACGGTCGGCACCGTGCTCGCCGTCGCGCTGATCGCGATCGTCCTGCATTCGATTCTCGGCAACCCTCAATGGGGCTGGCCGGTGTTCGCCGAATGGTTCCTGTCGCCGCCGGTGCTGTCGGGGCTCGCGCGCACGCTGGTGCTGACGCTGCTCGGCGCGGTATTCGGCCTCGTGCTCGGCGCGTTCGTCGCGCTGGCCCGGCTGTCGCGTTCGCGGCTGCTGTCGGCGAGCGCGTGGACCTTCGTGTGGCTGTTCCGCTCGATTCCGCTGATCGTGCTGCTGCTGATCCTGAACAACCTCGGCTACCTGTACGAGCATGTCCGGCTCGGCGTGCCGTTCACCGACATCGTGTGGTTCGACACGCCGACGACCGACCTGATCAGCCCGTTCCTCGCGGCCGTGCTCGGCCTCACGCTGCACCACGCGGCGTTTTCCGCGGAGGTGATCCGCGGCGGCATTCTCGCGGTCGACCAGGGCCAGCTCGAAGCGGCCTCCGCGCTCGGGCTGCCGCGCGGCCGCCAGACTACGCGAATCGTGCTGCCGCAGGCGATGCGCGCGATCCTGCCGACCGCGTTCAACGACCTGATCATGCTCGCGAAAGGCACGTCGATGGTCTACGTGCTCGCGATGCCGGAGCTGTTCTATACGGTGCAGGTGATCTATCGCCGCAATCTCGAAGTGATTCCGCTGCTGATGGTCGCCACCGTTTGGTACCTGATCATCCTGACCGTGCTGTCGGCCATCCAGGTGCAGGTCGAGCGGCACTATGCGCGCGGGGCGCTGCGCAACCCGCCTCCGTCCGTCATCACGTTCGCGCTTGCGCGCCTCGGCGTGCTTTGGCGGCGTGTCGCGTCCCGTCACGCGGTATCGGTCGCGCGGCCCCAGGACGAGAAAGACGCCGCGACCGTCGTCGCCCCGCGCACCGGCGGCGAAGTGGCCGTGCATGGCGTATCGAAGCAGTTCGGCATGCAGCGCGTGCTCGACAACGTGTCGTTCGTCGCGCCACGCGGCAGCGTGACCGTGATCGTCGGGCCGTCGGGCTCGGGCAAGTCGACGCTGCTGCGCACGATCAACCATCTCGAGCGCGTCGACGACGGCTTCATCGACATCGACGGCGAACTGATCGGCTATCGCCGCGACGGCGACGTGCTCTACGAACTGAAGGAGCGCGACGTGCTGACGCGGCGCACGGCCGTCGGGATGGTGTTCCAGAATTTCAACCTGTTCCCGCACCTGACCGTGCTAGAAAACCTGGTCGAGGCGCCGGTCGTGGTCGGCGGCGTCACGCGCGACGCGGCCGAACGCATCGCCCGCTCGTTGCTCGCGCGCGTCGGTCTCGCGGACAAGGCCGATGCGTATCCGCGCCAGTTGTCCGGCGGCCAGCAGCAGCGCGTTGCGATCGCGCGGGCGCTCGCGCTGCGCCCGAAGGTGCTGCTGTTCGACGAGCCGACGTCGGCGCTCGATCCCGAGCTCGTCAACGAGGTGCTCGACGTGATCAAGGAGCTGGCGCGCTCGGGCACGACACTCGTGATCGTCACGCACGAGATCGGCTTCGCGCGCGAAGTCGCGGACAACGTACTGTTCATGGAGCGCGGGCGCATCGTCGAGGCCGGGCCGCCGGCCGTCGTACTCGACGCGCCGACGCATCCGCGCACGCGTGCGTTCCTGTCGCGGGTGCTGTGATGCACGCCGCTCCCGACCTGCGAGGTGCCGCACGATGACCGACCGACGCCAGTTCATGACCGCCGCGCTGGTCGCGGCAGCGGGTAGCCTTCCATGGCACGCGGTGCATGCAGCCGCCGCGACCGCGGATCTCGATCCGCGCCAGGCCGGCCGCATTCGCGCAACACGCGATGACGCCGCCGTTCGTGAGGCGGCCGGCTACCGCTGGGTACGCGACGGCGCGTTCACGGTCGCGATTTCACCGCACGCGCCCCCCGTGTCGACCTACGCGACCGACGCGCGCACCGTGGTCGGCGCCGATCCCGACTATGCGCAACTCGTCGCCGACGCGCTCGGCCGCACGCTCGTGCTGCTGCCGATCGCGTGGGCCGACTGGCCGCTCGGGCTGACGTCCGGCAAGTACGACGCGGTGATCTCGAACGTCGGCGTGACCGAGAAGCGCAAGGAGAAATACGACTTCACGACCTACCGGCTCGGGCTGCACGGTTTCTACGTGCGCACCGGCAGCCCGATCACGAAGATCGCCGAGCCGAAGGACATCGCCGGCCTGCGCATCATCACGGGCGCGGGGACGAGCCAGGAGCGCATCCTGCTCGAATGGAACAAGCGCAACGCGGCACAGGGGTTGAAGCCGGCCGAGCTGCTCTATTTCGACGACGATGCGGCATCGCGCGTCGCGCTGCTGTCGGGCCGCGCCGATGCGGAACTGAACCCGAACGCGTCGCTCGCGTACGAGGCCGCGCGCACCGGCAAGATCCGCCGCGTCGGCGTCGTCAATGCAGGCTGGCCGGCCAACGCCGACGTGGCGATCGCGACGCGGCGCGGCAGCGGGCTCGCGCCCGCGCTGACGCTCGCGACGAACGCGTTGATCGGGAGTGGCCGCTACGGGCAGGCGCTCGCGCGCTGGGGCTTGCAGAGCGAAGCGATTGCACTCGCGGAAACCAATCCGCCGGGGTTGCCGTCGTTTTGAAGGCTTCGAAACGTCGATGACCAAAGTGACATCGCCCCGGCATCCCGTAACGGAAAGCCGGGGCGAATCGCAGAAGTCCCGTACGTCGCTGCGCCGCGAAGCGTTTACGCCGGCACCGCCGCGTGATACCGGTCGAGTTCCGCGACCTGCGCATGAATCGCCGGAATCAGGTCGCGCCCGTAATCGAGCGCATCGTCGAGCGGATCGAACCCGCGAATCAGGAACGTCGACACGCCGAGCCGGTAATACGCACCGAGCGCCCGCGCGACCTGTTCGGGCGTGCCGACCAGCGCGGTCGAATTCCAGCGCGCGCCGGTCAGGTTCGCGACGCCCATCCACAGCCGCTCGTCGAGCACGTCGCCCTGCGCGGCGGCCGCCATCAGCCGCTGCGAGCCGGCATTCTGCGGCGCATGGCCGGCGATCGGCTGGCCATTTGCGAGCCGAGCCGCGCGCACGCGTTCGCGGATCGCCTCGGCCTTCTCCCATGCGGCAGCCTCGGTGTCGGCAACGATCGGCCGGAACGACACGCTGATGCGCGGCGCACGCCCGAACGGCGCGGCGGCAGCCCGCACCCGCGCGATCTGCTCGCGCACCGACGCGAGCGGCTCGCCCCACGTCATGTAAACGTCGGCATGCTCGCCCGCGACCGCCAGCGCAGCCGGCGACGAGCCACCGAAATAGATCGGCACGTGCGGCCGTTGCGCGCCCTTCACGAGCGGCGACGCGCCACGCAGCCGGTAAAACGCGCCGTCGTGGTCGACCGGCCCGTCGGCCTGCCAGATCCGTTTCAGCACGTCGAGATATTCGCCGGTGCGGCGGTAGCGCGCATCGTGCGGCACGAAATCGCCGTCGCGCTGCAGGTCCGCATCGTCGCCGCCCGACACGACGTTCAGCGCGAGCCGGCCGCCGCTGAACACGTCGAGCGTCGCGATCTGCCGCGCGGCGGCCGACGGCACGATCACGCCCGGCCGGTGCGCGAGCAGGATGCGGAGGCGTTCGGTCGCGGCGGCCGCGAACGACGCGACGATGAAGCCGTCCGCCGCGTTGCTGAAATGGCCGACCAGGATCTGGTCGAAGCCGGCGGCCTCGTGCGCCTGCGCGAAGCGGCGCACGTAGTCGGGCTGGACGGCTTCGCCGCCCGGTACGTCGACCTCCGCGCCGGGCGTCGCGGTGATCATGCCGATGATATCGACTGGCATGTCGGGATGTCCTTGTGGTTCTCGATCGGAAATCGCGGCCGGATGGCCCGCTTACTGCGCGGCGGCCGTCTTCTGCACGGGCGCGGCGAACGCGCCCGCATACGAGCGGTCGAGCAGCTTCGACGTGTCGTATGCGGCCGGGATCACACCGGCCTTGTGCAGGAAATCGGCCGTGTTCTGCGCGTCCTTCGCGGCCGTCTCGTCGACCGGGCCGACGCGCTGCTTCGCGTTGTTGAGCCACCGGTACGCGACATCGGGTTCGAGCTTCGCGCGTTTCGCCCACAGGTCCGCGTACTCGCGCGGATGGCTGTCGACCCACTGGCGCGCGGCAACCACGCGACGCAGGAAATCGGTGATCTCGGCGCGCTTGCCGGTGGCGGCCTGCTCGTTCGCGGCGACGAAGCTCAGCGCCGGCATCAGCCCCTGCGCGGTCGTCACGGGCCGCGCACCCTGCCGCAATGCGAGCGTACTGACGAACGGCTCCCACAGCGACACGGCGTCGACCGAGCCGTTCGCGAGCGCGTTGGTCGCGTCGATCGGCATCAGGTACGCGTACTTGACCGAATCGGCGCGCAGCCCCGCGTGTTCGAGCGCACGCAGCACGAGCTGCTGGCTCCATGCGCCGCGCCACACGGCGATGGTCTTGCCCTGCAGGTCGGCCACGGTGCGCACCGGCGAATTCTTCGGTACGAGGATCGCGACGCCGTCGAGGCTCTGCCGCGACACGGCGACGACCTTCACCGGCGCTCCGCGCGCGGCCAGCGTGAGCAGCGCGGAATCGCCGAGGAAACCGACGTCGATCGCATTGCCGTTCAGCGATTCGGCAACGGGCGCGGCGGCCTGGAAATGCTTCCACTCGATCGTGTAAGGCAGGTCCTTCAGCACGCCGGACGCCTCCATCGACGCCTGGATGTTGAAGTAGTTCTGTTCACCGACGCGCAGCGTGACGGTGTCTTTGGCCATACCCGGCTGCGCGGCAAGCGCCAGCAAGAGTGCCGTGACGATTCGGCTCAGCAACGTGATCTCCCGTAGTGTTGGCGGGCGGCCGCGCGATGGCGGCGCCTCGTGTTCCACCTTGCACGACGGCCGGCGGAACGGATGGAACCGGTGAAGATACGTCGATCCGCTTCATGAAACAAACGCAATATTCTTCTATGCAAAGATGCAAATATTTTATGAAGTGACCGGTATCGCCTGATGCCGCCTGCCGCCCTCCCGGGAACCCGGTTCGAATGAATCCTCGATAGATATTTCGTGCGCGAAATAAATCACGGACTATATTTCGCATACGAAATAACTACCCGTGACGAGGATGGCCATGACCTCCCAACCCATCGAGTTTTCCGCCGCCGACGGCTACGCGCTGCACGGCACGCTGTGGTCGCCGGACGCGCCGCCGCGGGCGCTGGTGCTGATCCATCCGGCGACGGCCGTGCCGGAGCGGCTGTATGCGGGCTTCGCGCGCTTCCTGACCGAACGCGGCTTCGCGGCGCTCACCTACAACTATCGCGGCATCGGCGCGTCGCGGCCCGCGCGCCTGGGCGCGCTGCAGGCGCGCATGCGCGACTGGATGGAACTCGACGTGGGCGCCGCGACCGCGTGGGCACGGCAGGCGTATGAAGGGTTGCCGCTGCTGGCCGTCGGCCATAGCGTCGGCGGGCATGCGATCGGGCTGTCCGCCGCCACGCCGCACCTACGCGCGGCGGTGCTCGTCGCCGCGCATGCGGGCAGCACGCGGCTGATCACGCAGGCGGCCGAGCGCCTGAAGGTGCGGCTCATCCTGCGCGTGCTCGGCCCGCTGATGTCCGTGCTGCTCGGCTACGTGCCCGGCAAGCGGCTCGGGCTCGGCGAGGACATGCCGGCCGGCGTGTTCCGCGAATGGAGCCGCTGGACGACGTTGCCGCACTATTTCTTCGACGATCCGACACTCGGCGCGGCCGAGCGTTACGCGAAACAGCAGTTGCCGATCCTCGCGCTCGGCTTCGACGACGACCCGTGGGCGAACCCGACTGCCATCGGGCTGCTGGTAAGCTATCTGACCCGCGCGGCGGTCGAACGCCGCCAGATCGATCCGCACGCGGCGGGCAGCGGCCCGGTCGGGCACATGGGCTTCTTCCGCAGCCGCCCCGGCACCGTGCTGTGGCCCGACGTGGCCGACTGGCTCGCGCAGGCGCTGGACACGCCGCGAGCCGCGGGCCGTCCCTCCCTTTCCATTGCAGCCGGGAACCCAGCTTGAGCGAAGACCGACGACTGTTTTTCATGTTGAACATCGGCCAGCGGCGCGTGCAGCGCTGGATCGACCGCAAGGCGGAGACCGAGACGCGCGCGAGCGCCGCGCAGGCCGGCGCACTGTTCTGTCTTGCGAAACAGGATGGCGCGCTGATCGGCGAGATCGGCGCCGCACTGCAGCTTGCGCCATCCGCGATGACGGGGCTTGCCGACCGGATGGCGAAAGCCGGCCTCATTACGCGTCATGCCGATTCGGACGACGGCCGCGCGACACGGTTGTACCTGACCGACGACGGCCACGCGGCGCTCAAGCGTGCACGCGTGCTGCTGCGCGAGCTGAACGGCAAGCTGTGCGACGGGTTTTCCGACGACGAACTCGATGTCGTCGCGCGCTGGCTGCATGCGTTGCAGGACCGGTTTCCGGCGGAACGCTGAGCGGCGCCTTCCGGCATCGCCACCGACGCTCGGCGGCCCTCATCGCAAGCGATTGCGATTCGCGTTTTCGATTTGATTTTCATGCCGTCGCGACGGCAATTTTTGCGTGCCTTCGGCCCCGTGCCGGCAACGCTTTCCGGCTACGCCGCTGTTACAAAAAACTGCCTGTCCGCCGGCATTCGAATCGCCTAAATTGCAATCCACTTCGACACATTCGTCGCATGCGCCGACAGGCCCTTCCGTCCGGTCGACATCGCAGACACGCCCGACAATCAATGAGAATGAAGAGGAGTCTTGACCGACGTGCTGGCGGCATCCAGCACACGCGGATTGCGATGGCTGAAGCGGCATCCTGAACGACACGTATCGGCACGATGCGCGGCATCCGACGCCGCGCACCGGATCACGCTGCCGCAGCGTGTCGCACCATCGCACCCGCACCCCAACGAGGAGCAGTCCATGCGACGCATGATCGTGTCCCACTCGCTTGTCACCCGCCTGTCCGCCGCGATGGCGATGGCCGCCGCTGCCGCGGCGCACGCCGAGCCCGTCGTCGTTTCCGGCCCGAGCCCGTTCGTCGCCTGCACCATCGGCGGCCCCGGCACCAACTACGTGAACGCCGAAGTCGAGCCGTGGCTTTCGGTCAACCCTGCAAACCCGATGAACATGATCGGCGTGTGGCAGCAGGACCGCTGGTCGAACGGCGGCGCCCACGGGCTCGTCGCCGGCTACACGTTCGACGGCGGTGCGACCTGGGCACGCACGCCGCAGCCGTTCAGCGCATGCGCGCCCGGCGGGCTCAAGTACGAACGCGCGTCCGATCCGTGGGTCTCGTTCGGGCCGGACGGCACCGCGTACTCGGTGTCGATCTCGTTCAACCAGTCGAACAACGGCAACTCGGTCGCCGCGTCGGTCTCGACCGACGGCGGACAGACCTGGAGCAGCCCCGCCGTGCTGATCGCGAACGACGAGCCGACGACGCAGTTCTTCAATGACAAGGAATCGGTCACCGCGAACCCGGTGAAGGCCGGCGCGGCCTATGCGGTATGGGACCGTCTCGAGCTGCCGAACGGCAACCCGTACGCGAACCTGCATACGCAGGCGTTCCGCGGCCCGACGCTGTTCTCGAAGACGACCGACGGCGGCAAGACGTGGAGCAAACCGAAGGTCATCGTCCACGTGCCTTCGCGCCAGCAGACGATCGGCAACCAGATCGTCGTCGATCCAAGGAACGGCACGCTCTACGATTTCTTCGACCTGATCCAGCCACCGTTCAGCAAGGCGGCCGGCAAGGTCGCGTTCATCAAGTCGACCGACGACGGCGCGACGTGGACGAAACCGCAGGTGATCGCCGGCCTGCAGACGGTCGGCGTCACGGATCCGGTCACCGGCGAACCGGTGCGCACCGGCGACATCATTCCGGAACCCACGATCGATCCCGCATCGGGGCAACTGTACGTCGTGTGGCAGGACAGCCGCTTCAACGGCGGCACGTACGACGAGATTGCGGTATCGACGTCGAAGGACGGCGGCGCGACCTGGAGCACGCCACAACAGTTGAACACGCCGACCGGACGCCCCGCGTTCAATCCATCGGTGCGCGTCAACAACACGGGGGCGGTGATGGTCACCTACTACGACTTCCGCGACCTGCAGGCCGGCAACACTACGACGCTGCCAACCGGCTTCTGGCGCAAGATCTCGCATGACGGCGGTACCACGTTCACCGACGAGCGGCGCGTCGGCGGCCCGTTCGACATGAAGCTCGCACCCAACGCCGAAGGTTTCTTCATCGGCGACTACCAGGGGCTCGACGTGCTTCCATCGTCGTCGTTCCATCCGTTCTTCGTCCAGACCAACGCGGGCAACCTGACGAACCGCACCGACGTGTTCTTCGCGCAGTAACGCACACCTGGCCGCCACGGCACCGCGCGACGTCGCCTGTCGCGCGGCGTCGTGGCCGGCGTGCGCGGCATCAATGCATGTCGGTCAGCACGATGCGCCCGTCGACCTTGCCTTCGCGCAGCTTCGCGAACACGTCGTTGATGTTGCCGAGCCGGTCGCGATGGATGTGCGCGCGCACCAGGCCGTCGGCCGCGAAATCGAGCGATTCCTGCAGGTCGCGCCGCGTACCGACGATCGACCCGCGCACGGTGATGCCGTTCAGCACGGTCGAGAAGATCGGCAACGGGAAATCGCCGGGCGGCAAGCCGTTGAGCGCCACCGTGCCGCCGCGCCGCACCATCCCGAGCGCCTGCGCGAACGCACTGCGCGACACGGCCGTGACGAGCACGCCGTGCGCACCGCCGATCTCCTTCTGGATCACTTTGGCCGGATCGTCGATCGACGCGTCGATCGTCAGTTCCGCGCCGAGCTGCCGTGCCAGCGCGAGCTTGTCGGGTGAGATGTCGATGGCCGCGACGTGCAGGCCCATCGCACGCGCATACTGCACGGCCACGTGCCCGAGGCCGCCGATGCCGGAGATCGCAAGCCACTGGCCCGGGCGCGTATCGGTGACGCGAATGCCCTTGTAGACGGTGACACCCGCGCACAGGATCGGCGCAATCTCGTCGAACGCGACCTGCGCGGGCAGATGGCCGACGTAGTCGGGATCGGCCAGCACGTATTCCGCATAGCTGCCGTTCACCGAATAGCCGGTGTTCTGCTGGCCATGGCACAGCGTCTCCCAGCCGGTGTGGCAGTACTCGCAATGACCGCAGGCCGTGTAGAGCCAGGGCACGCCCACGCGGTCCCCCTCGCGCACGTGCGTGACGCCCGCGCCGACCGCGGCGACGATGCCCACACCTTCATGACCCGGAATGAACGGCAACGTCGGCTTGACCGGCCAGTCGCCATCGGCCGCGTGCAGGTCGGTATGGCACACGCCCGAAGCCTTGATGTTGACGAGGATCTGGCCGGGCGCCGGCGTCGGCACGGGCACCTCCTCGATGCGCAGCGGTTCGCCGAATGCGTGCACGACGGCCGCTTTCATGGTTTGGGTCATGGGTCGCTCCTGCCTGGTCGATGAGCGATCCAGTATCCGGTTTCGGAATCGAGCGACGTTGATGCGCGTCAATGCGCGGGACGATGCGCGGCGACGGCCGCTGCTTCAAGGCGTCGCACCAGGGCATGACGCCGGAATGCACCGGATCCTGATGCGAGAGAGGAAATCCACGACCGCCACATCGATCACCGTATGGCTGTTTCCCGGCGGGCAGCTTCAACGGACATCGAATGCGGGCGACACGAACCCTGCACGGACACGTTCCGCTCCCGCCACCATTTCACTCATCCGACAGAAACCCGACAGGATCCTGCCATCCGGCTTGGAATTTGAAATGATATAACATATCATTCCGCGTGCTCGTCCGCCTGACGCCGTTCCACTTTGGGTGGTCGAGCCTCGCCGAGCCATATTCCAACGGGTCACTGCGCGTCGCAGACGCAACAATATATCGTATCCAGCCGTGATCCGCATCGCTCGTTATCCGATCCGATTCCAACCGATTCACCGACCATGCGCGACCTCCCTCGTCTACCGCTTCGCCCGCTCTCGTCCCTGTCGCTGATGCTGTTCGCCGCCGTCGCGCACGCGCAGACCGATACGCCGCCGACCACCTCGCTTGCCCCGATCTTCGTGACCGCGAACCCGCTCGGCGACAACGAACTGATCGCGCCGACCGTCCAGCTTTCCGGCGATGCGCTGACGCGCCGCCAGGCCGATTCGCTCGGCGAAACGCTCAACGGGCTGCCCGGCGTGTCGACCACCACCTACGGGCCGATGGTCGGCCGCCCGATCATCCGCGGGATGGACGGCGACCGGATCCGGCTGCTGCAGAACGGCGTCGCGGCCTACGACGCGTCGTCGCTGTCGTACGACCATGCGGTGCCGCAGGATCCGCTGTCGGTCGAACGCGTCGAGATCGTGCGCGGCCCGGCCGCGCTGCTGTACGGCGGCAACGCGGTGGGCGGCGTCGTCAACACGATCGACAACCGGATTCCGCGCGAAGCGATCCAGGGCGTGACGGGTGCGCTCGACGCGCGCTACGGCGGAGCGAACTCGGTACGCGCGGGCGCCGCGCAGGTCGAAGGCGGCAATGGCCGCTTCGCGTTCCACGTCGACGCATTCGACCGCGAAACGAGCAAGCTGCGGATTCCCGGCTACGCGCGCAGCAGCGCGCAACGCGCGATCGACGGCCCCGACACGCCGCAGCCGGAAGGCAACGTGCCGAACAGCGACGGCCGCGTGCACGGCGGCGCGGTCGGCGCGTCGTACACGTGGGCGGACGGCTTCGCGGGGCTGTCCTACAGCGGCTACGAATCGAACTACGGCTCCGTCGCGGAAAGCGACGTGCGGCTGCGGATGCGCCAGGAACGCCTCGCGCTCGCGTCCGAGGTGCGCAACCTGAGCGGGCCGTTCACGAAGCTGAAATTCGACTTCGCGTACACCGACTACCGCCACAAGGAAGTCGACAACGGCGAAACCGCGACCACCTTCCGCAATCGCGGCTACGAGGCGCGCATCGAGGCAACCCATCGCAAGATCGGCCCGTTCGAAGGCGCGATCGGCGTGCAGTTCGGCCAGAACACGTTCTCCGCGCTGGGCGACGAGATGCTCGTGCCGTCCACGCGCACGAACAGCGTCGCGCTATTCGGCCTCGAGGAATGGCAGGTCGTCCCGGCGCTCAAGCTGAGCCTCGGCGGCCGTTTCGAGCACGTGAAGGTCGATCCCGATCCGGCCGGCGTCGAGAAATTCGCGGGGGCGCAGCCACGCGAATTCAACGCGGGCAGCCTGTCGGCCGGCGCGCTGTTCTCGCTGACGCCCGTGTGGTCGGTGGCGGCCAACGTCGCGTACACCGAACGCGCGCCGACCTTCTACGAGCTGTATTCGAACGGCCCGCACGATGCGACCGGCCAGTTCCTGATCGGCAACCCGAACGCGTCGAAGGAAAAAGCCGTGTCGACCGACCTGTCGCTGCGCTATGCGAGCGGCCCGAATCGCGGCAGCGTCGGCGTGTTCTACAACCGCTTCTCGAACTACCTGGCCGAGTACAACACGGGCCGCGTGGTGAACGACGACGGCGAACCGGTCGCGCCCGGTACCGATGGCTCGCTCAACGAGGCGATCTACCGCGGCGTGCGCGCCGAGTTCTACGGCATCGAGCTGGACGGCAAGTGGCGCGCCTTCGCGCGGCGCGGCCATACGGTCGACCTGGAACTGACGGCCGACTACACGCATGCACGCAACGTCGACACGGGCCAGCCGCTGCCGCGCATCGCGCCGCTGCGCGCGACGCTCGCAGCCGACTACGGTTACGGCCCGTTCGGCGCGCGCGCGCAGCTCACGCATGCGTGGTCGCAGCATCGCGTGCCCGACAACGACTTTTCGACGGATGGCTACACGTCGCTCGGCGTGATGCTGACCTACAAGTTCCGCGTCGGCCCGACGCACTGGCTTGCCTACCTGCGCGGCGACAACCTGACGAATCAGGAAATCCGCTATTCGACTTCGGTCGTGCGCGGCTTCGCGCCTGCGGGCGGCCGCAGCGCGATGGCCGGGTTGCGCACCACGTTCTGACCCCCTCATGGCCCGCGGCGCCCGCCGCGGGCCGCTTTCCGGCGCCCCTTTCCGCCGCGATTTTCCGTTAATCGGCCATTACCGCCAATTGCGCGGCACACGCCGATAACGCGCATCGGCTCCCTCCCCAATTAGGCCGCAACGAAATTCCTTTATTTACCCATAAATCGAAACAAATTCATCAGACAATTATTATCAAAAAGCCTGTTTTTGTTTCACCCAAGAAAACCGGTTTCAAATTCCACGTATAAACCTTTGAATCACGGGCGCTCAGCCGAATCTTGATCAAAATCAGGAACGCCCACCTGGCAACGATTCCAGCGCTAAAAAAACTAATATCAGGGTTTTCGAAGGGTAAAGAATCATCCCGTATACCCGTTAATGCCGGCACGAGCCCGTATCTGGTCGAACAATAAATTCAATTCGTCAACCACACGCACAGAGGCACACTGTGAAAATCGCCAGAATGAGCATCAAGACCAAACTCCTTGGCGGCTTCGGCCTGCTCGCCGCGGTCGTCGTGATCGTGTCGGGCATGGCACTCAAGGCGCTATCCGATACGAACGCCGAATTTTCCCGCTACATGAACGGCGTCAGCGCGCGGGCCAACATGTCCGCGCAGATCCGTACGGCAGTCGACCGGCGCGCGATCGCCGCGCGCAACCTCGTGCTCGTGACCAAACCGTCCGACCTCGAGCTCGAACTGGCCGAAGTGAACCAGGCGCACAAGGACGTGCAGGAACGTCTCGCGAAGCTCAAGGACATGATGGCGAACGCGACCGACACCTCCGATCGCGCGCGCGAACTGGTGGCCGACATCGTGCGCATCGAAGGCAGCTACGGGCCCGTCGCGCTGCGCATCGTCGGGCTCGCGCAGGCCGGCAAGAAAGACGAGGCGACCGCCGACATCGACGACAACTGCCGCCCGCTGCTCGCGCAGCTGGTACGCGCGACCGACGCCTACGCAACCTACACGCATGAACGCGAACTCGCGATCGCGCAGCAATTCGCCGATCGCTATGCGATGGAGCGCAACCTGCTGGCCGGCATCTGCCTGGTCGCCGTCGCGGTCGCGGTTTGCGGCGGCCTGTGGCTGACGCGCAAGATCACGGTGCCGATCGGCTCGGCCGTGGACGTCGCGCGCACGGTCGCGAACGGCGATCTCGGCAGCCGCATCGACGTGAGCGGCAACGACGAGACACGCGATCTGCTCGACGCGCTGCGGACGATGAACGAGCGGTTGATCGGCATCGTCGGCCGCGTGCGCGATTCGTCGAACAGCATCGCGCATGCGGTGAGCGAGATCGCGTCGGGCAACCTCGACCTGAGCCAGCGCACCGAGGAACAAGCCGCATCGCTGCAGGAAACCGCCGCGACGATGGAGGAATTCACGTCGACGGTGCGGCTGAATGCCGAGAACGCGCAACAGGCGAGCACGCTCGCCGCGAACGCATCGGATGTCGCGCATCGCGGCAGCTCGGTGGTCGGCCGCGTGGTCGACACGATGACCGAGATCGGCCACAGCTCGTCGAAGATCGCCGACATCACCGGCATCATCGAAGGCATCGCATTCCAGACCAACATCCTCGCGCTGAACGCGGCCGTCGAAGCGGCGCGTGCGGGCGAACAGGGCCGCGGTTTCGCGGTCGTCGCGAGCGAGGTGCGCAGTCTCGCGCAGCGTTCGTCGACGGCGGCGAAGGAGATCAAGGAACTGATCTCCGCGTCGGTGCAGACGATCCGCGACGGCTCGGCACTCGCCGGCGAAGCCGGCAAGACGATGTCGGACGTCACGCAGGCCGTTGCGCGCGTGACGGACATCATGGGCGAGATCGCGGCCGCATCGGCCGAGCAGAGCCGCGGCATCGACCAGGTGAACCTGACGATCACGCAGATGGACGAGACGACACAGCAGAACGCCGCGCTCGTCGAGCAGGCCGCGGCCGCATCGAAGTCGCTCGAGGCGCAAGGCCGCGAGCTGTCCGAAACGGTTGCCGCGTTCCGGATGCCGTCCGGCTCGCACGTGACGTCGCCGAACGCGCACGCGCAAGCGCCCGCCGCACATCACTGGCAACCGGCCACCGCGTAACGGATGCCGCAAGGAGACGACGATGCGCACACTGTTCCGCCGCCCCGCCTGCGTCACGCTTGCGCGCACCGCGCGAAGCGCGGCGGCACACGGCACGCGGTGCGGCTGTGCATCGTCGCCGTCCGGCGCGGCCGGTTCGCATGCACGACGTCGCGCTTCGCCGATTCGCGTCGCACGCTCGCGGCACGCGTACATGTAGCTCGCACATCGGCATCGCTGCATCGTCGCCGGTCGTTTCTACCGACCGGCGCGGCATCGTGCGTGTATCCGGAAAGGCGCATTGTCACGACCGATCTCGCGCGATGCGTTCTCCTCCTCCGCATTGCATGACGCATGCTGCGTTTGCAGCGTGGCGCAAGTTTCGATCCCGCGCGTGTCTCTCGCGTTGCCACACCGGCGACATGGAGATCGCGCTGCATTCGCACGCGCATCGCTCGCCGATGCAGACTTTTAAATCGAACGAATGACGAGTATGCTTAAAAGAGCACTCCCCGTTCGGACGGCGAATCGCGTGCCCTGACTCCCGTCCGATCGTATTGCGGCCCCATCGCTTCGCGCACCGCGTGTCGATGGCGGCGTCTGCTTCTCGCGCCACGGCCGCACAAACCTTTCCCCCAACAATCGTCAGGAGAGCTGGTGAGCCGACTCGTCGTCGTATCCAATCGTATTGCAGATCCCCGTAAAGCCGCGGCCGGCGGGCTCGCCGTCGCCGTGAAAGACAGCCTGCAGGAATCCGGCGGTGTCTGGTTCGGCTGGAGCGGGAGGCTGCGCGGCGGCGACGATCAGCCCACGCATGGCGACGAGGTGCAGATCCAGAACGTCGGCGGCATCCAGCTCGCGACGATCGATCTCGACCCGCAGGATTACGACGCCTACTACCTCGGTTATTCGAACAACGTGCTGTGGCCGGTGTTTCACTACCGGCTCGATCTCGCGCAGTTCGACCGCCGCTTCGCCGACGGCTACCGGCGCGTCAACCAGCTATTCGCGCGCAAGCTGCGCACGCTGCTGCGGCCCGACGACACCATCTGGGTCCACGACTACCAGCTGATTCCGCTCGCCGCCGAACTGCGCGCGATGGGCTGTACGAATCCGATCGGCTTCTTCCTGCACATCCCGATGCCGCCGCCGCCGATCATGGCCGCGATCCCGGAACACGAATGGCTGATGCGCTCGCTGTTCGCGTACGATCTCGTCGGCTTCCAGACCGAGTCGGATCTGCTCCACTTCGAGCACTATGTCGAAGCGGAAGCCGGTGCCGCGCGGCTGCCCGACGGCCGCCTGCGCGCATTCGGCCGCACGCTGTCGGCCGGCGCGTTCCCGATCGGCATCAACGTCGACGAGTTCGAATCGCTCGCACGCGATCGCGACGGCATCGACATGTTCGAGCGGATGCGCGACGAATACTCACGCCGCCAGTTGCTGGTCGGCGTCGACCGGCTCGACTACACGAAGGGGCTGCCGCAGCGCGTGAATGCATTCCGCCAGCTGCTCGAACAGTATCCGGAGAACCGCAACCGCGCGACGCTGATCCAGATCGCCGCGCCGAGCCGCGAGGATCTCGGCGCGTACGACGACCTGCGGCGCGAGATGGACAGCCTGTGCGGCGCGATCAACGGCGACTACGGCGAACTCGAATGGATGCCGATGCGCTACATTCACCGCACCGTCGCGCGCAAGCGCTTGCCGGGCCTCTATCGTGCGAGCCGCGTCGCGCTCGTCACGCCGCTGCGCGACGGGATGAACCTCGTCGCGAAAGAGTTTCTGGCCGCGCAGGACGCAGCCGACCCGGGCGTGCTCGTGCTGTCGCGTTTCGCCGGCGCGGCCGAGCAGCTGAAGTCGGCGCTGCTCGTCAATCCGTACGACACGCAAGGCACCGCGCAGGCGATCCAGCGCGCGCTCGCGATGCCGCTCGAAGAACGCCGCCAGCGTCACACGGCGCTGATGGCGATCGTGCGCAAGACCGACGTGCACTGGTGGCGCACGCGCTTTCTCGACGCACTCGCCGAAGCAGCCGAAGTCGCGGCTGCGACCGAATCCTGACGCGCTCACACGCCGGTCGTCTCGCGGTCGAGCACCGCTCCGTTCACATCCTGCACCGTCACCGAGATCGGAATGCCTTCGCGCATGCTCTCGGTCACCACGCAATACGCATCGAACCGGTGAAGCATGCGTGTCGCCGCTGCGAGATCGGCCCACGCCTTGCCGACCGACAACGTCACGGCCATCGCGCCGACCCGCACCCTCCCCGCGTCGTTCTGTTCCATGTCGACGTCGATATGCGCGGCCACCGGCTGCGGATCGACGCGCTGTTTCTCGAGCGCGAACAGCAGGCTCGCCGCGAGACAGCTGGCGACTGCCGCGGCCAGCAGCCGAACGGGGTTCGGGCCGCGGCCGGCGCCGAGCGGCGGCGGCTCGTCGGTCAGCACCGGCGAAAGATCGGTACCGGCAAACGTGACCTCGAAACTGAAACGCGCGTGCTGCGCGGCATCGACCGATACGTGCGCCTCGCTCATGGCGACTCCGTGACTGGAAAGAGGAAATGGACGGCCGGCGCAGTGCCGCGCCGACGCGCGTGAGTGGCAGCCCGGCGCGACGCGGTCATGGCCGCCCGCCGGCTGCGCGCGAGACCCGGACTTCAGCGCTCGGGTTCGCGTGGCGGCCCGTACGCGACGAAATCGCGCTCGACCGCTGACGCGTGCTCCGTTTCGATCGCGCCGCCGCATGCGCCGGCTTCGTCGTCCGGCGCCGCCGCCGACGCCGCGACGGACGACGGCTCGACACGCCCGTCGATCAGGGCCTGCAGCGTGTCGCGCTCGAGCACCTCGCGCGCAAGCAACCGCTGCGCGATCCGCTCGAGCGCGTCGCGACGTTCGCCGAGCGTTGCCGCGACGCGCGCATGCGCGTCGGTCAGCAACGTATGCACCTCGTCGTCGATCAGCCGCGCGGTGTGCTCGCTGCAGCGGCCGTCTCCCGCATGCCATACGCCCGGTATACCGGTACGCGTGTCGCCGTCGTCGAAGGTCACGAGCCCGATCTTCTCGCTCATCCCGTACTGCATGACCATGTGACGCGCCATCGCGGTCGCGCGTTCGAGATCGTTCTGCGCGCCCGTCGACACGTCGCCGAACACGAGCTCTTCCGCCACCCGCCCGCCGAGCAGCGCATCGATCCGGTCGAGCAGCTCGCTCCTGCGCAACACGTAGCGATCCTCGGTCGGCACCTGCTGCGTATAGCCGAGCGCCGCGACGCCGCGCGGAATGATCGACACCTTCTTCACCGGATCGCAATGCGCGCGGCTTTCCGCGACGAGCGCGTGGCCGGCTTCGTGATACGCGATGGTCAGCTTCTCCTGGGCGTTCATCACGCGGCTCTTGCGCTCGAGGCCCGTCAACGCGCGGTCGATCGCCTCGTCGAAGTCGGCCATCCCGATCGCCGGCTTGCCGAGTTCGGCCGCATGCAGCGCGGCCTCGTTGACGACGTTCGCGAGATCCGCGCCGACGAAGCCCGGCGTGCGCGACGCGAGCTCGCCGAGATCGACGTCGGCCGCGAGCTTCACGCGCTTCACGTGCACGCCGAGGATCTGCCGGCGGCCGTTCACGTCGGGACGGTCGATCGCGATGTGGCGATCGAAGCGGCCGGGCCGCAACAGTGCGGGATCGAGGATCTCGGGGCGGTTCGTTGCAGCCATGATGATCACGCCGGAGCCGGCCTGGAAGCCGTCCATCTCGACAAGTAGCTGATTGAGCGTCTGCTCGCGTTCGTCGTTGCCCGACATCGGGCCGACGCCGCGTACCTTGC
Organism: Burkholderia sp. Ac-20345; assembly: GCF_017104825.1. Classification (NCBI taxonomy): domain Bacteria; kingdom Pseudomonadati; phylum Pseudomonadota; class Betaproteobacteria; order Burkholderiales; family Burkholderiaceae; genus Burkholderia; species Burkholderia sp. Ac-20345. Next base: position 31,414 of record NZ_JAAGPO010000053.1, read on the forward strand.
CGAGCGCATCGAGCTCGTCGACGAACACGATGCACGGCGCCTTCTGCTGCGCCTGCTCGAACAGGTCGCGCACGCGCGCCGCGCCGACACCGACGAACATCTCGACGAATGCCGAGCCGCTGATCGAGAAGAACGGCACGGCCGCCTCGCCGGCCACCGCGCGCGCGAGCAGCGTCTTGCCGGTGCCCGGCGCGCCGACCACGAGCACACCCTTCGGGATCTTGCCGCCGAGCCGCTGGTAGCGGTCGGGGTTGCGCAGGAACGCGACGAGCTGCTGCAACTCGGCCTTCGCTTCGTCGATGCCCGCGATATCGTCGAACGTGATGCCGGTTTCCTGCTGCACGTACACGCGCGCGCGGCTCTTGCCCATCCCGGTGAAATCCTGCAGCCCGCCGCGCCTGCGCAGCATCATGTTCCAGATGAACACGAACAGCACGAGCGGCAGCAGCCACGACGCAAGCGATGCGATCCAGCTCGTATCGGGCGCACCGTGATAGCGGATACCGGCGGCGGTCAGTGTGTCGGTCAGGTGCTCGTCGGTCACGCGGTTGGTCGTGAAGCGGTACGGCGCGCCGGCCTGCTGCACGGCCGCGACTTCGGACGCCGGCAGCATCGTGCCGGCCTGCGGCATCTTCAGCGTGCCCGAGATCGACACGGGGCCGACTTCGAGATCATCGACGAGCCGTGCGGCGACGAGCCGGTGGAAATCGCTGTACGCGATCGGCGCCGACGACGGGCGCAGCATCAGCAACTGCGCGGCGAACAGCACGAAGAAGCCCGCCGCGATCAGCAATCCCGGGTAGTCGAATTTCCTGTCCATGGCATCGGGCCGGACGTGCGCGCTACGCTACGCTGCGCGACACGGCGGACGTGTGCGGACACGCGCGCAACCGGCGCGCGCCATCGGCGGCCATGCGGAAGCGGCAGTCAAGCGCGCCATCGTCGCCTCGCTTCATCGCCTCGTTCGTCGCATCAATGGCGCCACGACGACGCCATCGGCCGGCGCCGCCGGGCAATCCTCGCCCGGGCGGCACGCCGCGACGTGCCGCCCCTGAATCCAGTCTAGCTCGCGCGCGGGCGTCGCGCATCGCCCGAGGCGCGACTCGAATCGTCCGACAAACACCTTTCATCTGCCCCCGTTGCCGCGTTATAGTCGCGTTCGTGACATTTTTGTGACAGATGCATCGCACCTGCCCATACGCAACACGGGCCGTTGCTTTCCGTCCCGCGGCGCGGCAGCCTGTGCGACGCCGCCGCGCATCACGCCCCCGTCCACCCGCCCATTCGAGGAACCCACGACGTGAACGACACCCCCGATCGCCCCGACGACCTTCCCGCCGATCCCGACCGCCGCCGAGTACTCGGCGGCCTCGCCGCGCTCGGTGCGGGTGTCGCGCTCAGCGGCTGTGAAACCACGGCAGGCAGCGCGCCGCGTTCCGCCGCCGACCTGCGCATCGACGAGGCGTTGCGCCAGCGCGTGCGCCACATCGTCGTGATCTACGCGGAAAACCGCAGCTTCGCGAACCTGTACGGCGATTTCCCGGGCGTACGCCATCCGCTGAGCGAGGTGCGGCCCGAGCACGCGCAGCAGCTCGATCGCGACGGCAAGACGCCGCTGCCCGTGCTGCCGAAGATCTGGGGCGGGCTCGTACCGCAGGCGCAGGAAGTGGACGGCAAGCGCTACGCGATCGCCGAGCGCGACATCGACAAGCTGCCGAACGCACCGTTCCTGATTACGGACGCACAGGGCAAGGCGCTGCCGAACGGCGTGATCACGCGCGACCTGTGGCACCGCTTCTACCAGAACCAGATGCAGATCGCGGCCGGCCGCAACAACCAGTTCGCCGCGTGGGCCGATTCGGGCGGCCTCGTGATGGGCCACTATCGCAACTCGGCCGACACGCTGCGGCTGTGGAATCTCGCGCGGCAATACACGCTGTGCGACAACTTCTTCATGGCGGCCTTCGGCGGTTCGTGGATGAACCACATGTTCCTGATCTCCGCGCAGCCGCCGCTGTATCCGGACGCGCACAAGCATCCGCATGCGGCGAAACTGCTGTCGAAGGTCGAAGGCGACGATCCCGCCGGTACGCGCCTCAAGCTCGCCGACAATTCGCCCGCGTCCGCGCTCGACGGTCCGCCGAAGTTCGCGGCCGACGGCTCGCTGACGCCGGACGGTTACGGCGTGAACACGATGGCGCCGCCGTACCAGCCGAGCTACGTGCCGCCGCCCGATCCGGGCAACGCCGCGTATGCGGATCCGGCCGACCATCGCGTGATGCCGCCGCAGGGCTATGCGACGATCGGCGATCGCCTGTCGGAAAAGAACGTCGACTGGGCGTGGTACAGCGGCGCATGGCAGTACGCGCTCGAGCATCGCGACACGGGCACCGTGCCCGATTTCCAGTACCACCACCAGCCGTTCAACTATTTCGTGAACTACGCGCCCGGCACCGACGCGCGCAGCAAGCACCTGCGCGACGCGGGGCTCGGCGACGAGCCGTCGACCAACCGTTTCATCGCCGACATCGACGCGGGCCGCCTGCCGGCCGTCACGTTCTACAAGCCGCAGGGCAACCTGAACATGCATGCGGGCTATGCGGACATCGAATCGGGCGACCGCCACATCGCGACCGTGATCGACCACATCCGCCGCGGGCCGCAGTGGGACAACACCGTGATCGTGATGACGCACGACGAGAACGGCGGCTGGTGGGATCACGTCGCGCCGCCGGAAGGCGACCGCTGGGGCCCGGGCTCGCGGATTCCGGCACTCGTGATCTCGCCGTTCGCAAAGAAGGGTTTCGTCGATCACACGCTGTACGACACGAACTCGATCCTGCGCTTCATCAGCCGCGTGCACGGGCTCGCGCCGCTCGACGGCGTGGTCGCGCGCAACAAGGCGTTCGCCGCACGCGGCGCGACGCCGCCGGGCGATCTCACGAACGCGCTCGATCTCGGCTGACGGCTGACTGGCTTGGCCGATTAGCCACTTGGCGACTTGAAACGACGACGCCCCGGGCAATGCGATTGCCCGGGGCGTCGTTCATTTCCGGCCGGCAAACGCTACGCGGCACTGCGCAGCGCATCGCACCCCGCCTGCGCGGCGTGACGGCCCGCCTGACGGCCGAAGAACGTCGCATCGGCCAGCGACAGCCCCGAGCTGTACCCGGCGCCCCAGCGCGGCAGCCCGCAGGTCGTGCGGCCGGCCGCATAGAGCCCCGGCACCGGCGCGCGCGCCGCATCGACCACCTGCCCGGTCGGCAGCGTGTCGAGCCCGCCGAGCGTGAAGTGCGGATAGAACGCGTAGTCGATCCGGCAATCGAGCGCGACGAACGGCGGCTCGATCAGCGGTTGCAGCCACTTCTTCGCCTTGTGGAACAGCGGATCGGCGCCTTCGGCCGCATGGCGGTTGTAGACGTCGACGGTCGCCGTCAGCGTGCCGGCCGGCATCTGCAGGTCGCGTTCGACTTCCTCCCACGTTTCACCGGCCGCCGCGATGCCGATCCGTGCGATCGCCGGCGGCTCCTGATATGTGGCCTGGTCGACCAGCAGGTAGATCCGGTCGTCGGCCTGGTGAAATGCGTGATGCCCCGTGCGGCCGTGATAGCCGTCCTCGTTGATGAAGCGCTGGCCGCGCGCGTTCACGAAGATGCCCTTGATCAGCGATTCGGGCGCATAGAACGGCAGGCTGACGAAGCCCTGGTCCATGTGAATCGCCGCACCGCCCGCGCCCTGGCCGAGCAGGATGCCCGAGCCGTCGTCGCCGGGGCTGCCGATCGGCTCGTCCGAGCGCAGGAACTGCGGCGCATGCCGGCGTACCATCTCGCGGTTCATCGCGAAGCCGCCTGCGCACAGGATCACTGCGCGGCGCGCCCGCACGAATGCCGTCTCGCCATATGCGCGCAGCACGACGCCGCGCACCGCGCCGCCGTCGTCGACGATCAATGCGAGCGCGCGCGTGTCGTAGCGCGTCGCGACGCCGAGTGCCGCGACGCGTTCGGCCAGCACGCGCATCAGCATCTGTCCCCCACCCCAGCCCGGCCATTGCGGCGTGTGTCCGCGCGGGCACGGTTTCGCGGCCTCGCTGAACGGCCAGGCTTCCTCGCTGCCCGACCAGATCAGGCAGTCGTCGGTTTCCGGTTCGACGATCCGCTCGGCGATGAACGTGTTCTTGTACGTGAGACCTTGCGCGACGAGCCAGTCGTGGTGCGCCAGGCTTTCGTTCGCGTAGAGGCGCACTTTCGCGTCGTCGGCGTCGCGGCCGCCGGCCAGCATCAGGTAGCGGTACAGATCCTCGGTGTCGTCGGTAAAGCCGGCCTGCCGCTGCGCGGGCGTGCCGCCGCTGCCGCCGAGGTAGATCTCGCCGCCCGACAGCGCGCTCGTGCCGCCGTAGCTCGACGCGCGCTCGACGATCAGCGTGTCGGCGCCGGCGCTCGCGGCTTCGATCGCCGCGCAGGCACCGGCCGCGCCGAAGCCGACGATCACGACATCGTGTTCGGCATCCCAGCGATGCACGTCGCGGGTATTCAAGGGGTGAGTCAGGGAATAGTCGGATGACATGAGGAATGGGTCAGCGTGGTGGAATTCTGCGAGACGCGGTGATTGCGGCGAATGCCAGGCAGGCGGCCCGACACGGCCGTCGCCGCGGTGCCCCGTTACCTGGACGGGCGTGCGATGGTGCGCGTGCAACGCGCACGCCATCTCATTCCCGGTTGAAGCCGAACCGCGTGAAGCGGGATCGGCGCGCGACGATTGCGCCGTGGTCGTAGCCGCCACGGCTTCCGCCCGGTGCGGCGCGCGGCCGCGCCGGCGTCACATGCCGCGCATCGCGGCGAAACCGAAGTGCGACGGATCGATCGGCACACAACCGGTCGGCAGGCCGTTCACGTCGACCGAGCGGCATTGCAGGATGCCGGCCGCGTACGGCGGCGACGGGACCTGATCGGCGCCGTATCGCGCCATCGCCATGGCAGCGAACGTGCCCATCGCCAGTACGCACAGCTTGCGAGTCGTCAGTCTCATGATCGTCGTCTCCTCCGGTTGTCCGCTGGTGCGGTTCGTGTCCGGCGTGCATCGCATGCGGCACCGGATGACTGCACGGTAGCCAGCGCCCGGCCGTCGGCCATCGTCCGTTTCGACTAGGGGCAAACGCTGAGCGGACGACGCGCGACCTGCCGCATCGCAACATCGCGCGCCGCGGCTTCGCATACATGAAGGAGACGCGACTCGTCGTGCACCTGTCGCAGCCGGCCGCACGAATCGTCAGACGCATGTCGCGCACCGGTCGCTGCGCCGCACAATCGATACACCCTCGCGTGGCGCGCGGCGGCCTGCCCCGGTGTTTTCCCCGACCCTCGCCCTGCTCCGTATGGATGATGAATCCCGGCCTGCCCGGTGCGAACCTGCGCAGCGACGTCGCAATGCCGCCGCGTCGGCCCACCTCGCGCGGCCGACGCGTTCCGTTCTTCCACGGGAGCCCACGCATGACCGATTCCAATCCCCACCACGCGCTGTACGAACTTGCGTGCCGCTACGCGCAAGCCGTCGATCGGCGCGACTGGCCACGACTCACGGCCCTTTTCACCTCCGATGCAACCCTGGCCGGCCCCGGCTTCCGCTTCGACGACCGCGATGCGATCGTCGCGGGCATGCGCGTAATCGAGCGCTACGAAGCGACCCAGCATCACGTGCACAACCAGCTCGTGACGCTCGATGGCGGCGAGGCCGACGTCGAGACCTATGGCGTCGCCTGCCACGTCTACGTACGCGACGGCGTGAAGCGCAAGCTCGACTGGGGGCTGCGCTATCGCGACCGCTGCGTGTTCGACGGCGGCACGTGGCGCTTCGCCGCGCGCACGCTGCACGTCGACTGGGCGCAAGACTTGCCGCTGGAGGGCTGAACGATGCGCACCTCTGCTCCCCTCAATGGCCGCACCGCGCTCGTGACGGGCGGCGCCGGCGGCATCGGCGCGGCCTGCGCGCACGCGCTCGTCGCCGACGGCGCGGCCGTCGTGCTGATGGGCCGCCGCCGCGATGCGCTCGAACGCACGCAGCAGCAACTGACCGACGCCGTGCCCGGCAGCCGCGTCGCGATCCATGCTGGCGACGCCTGCGACGAAGCCGACCTGCAGGCCGCACTCGACTGCGCATGGGCCATCGACCATCGCCTCGACATCGTCGTGCCGACGGTCGGCGGTGCGGGCTTCCGGCCGCTGCTGCTGCACGACGCCGACACTTTCCGCGCGGAAATCGACCTGAACCTGCACAGCGCGTTCGCCGCGATCCGTCATGCGGCACCGCGGCTCGCCGACAGCGGCGGCGGCGCGATCGTCTGCATCTCGTCGACGGCCGCACAGATCAACTTCCGCTGGCTGTCCGCGTACTGCACCGCGAAGGCCGCGCTCGAAGCGCTCGTGCGCGGTGCGGCCGAGGAACTGGCCGGCGCGAAGATCCGCGTGAACGCGGTGCGCCCGGGCCTCACGCGCTCCGAAGCCACCGCGCCGATGTTCGACAACCGCGCGCTCGTCGACAGCTTTCTCGAACAGATCCCGCTCGGCACGCTCGGCGAACCGGAAGCGATCGCGCATGCGGTGCGCTATCTCGCGGGCCCCGAGTCGGGCTGGGTGACGGGCCAAAGCTTCGCCGTCGACGGCGGCCATGAGCTGCGTACCAACCCGCGCGTCGACGACACGATCGCGCAGATCTACGGCACGGCCACGCTCGACGCGATCAAGGCCGGCCGCGCGCCGGGCGCCGCATGAGCGCCTGCCTTCTTTCAACATCAAAGGAATCCGACCGACCATGAATCGAGTCGCAAACAAGGTCGCGCTGGTCACCGGCGCGGCAAGCGGCGTTGGCCGCGCGGATGCGCTGCTGCTCGCCGCCGAAGGCGCGCGTGTCGTGCTGACCGACATCGACGAAGACGCAGGCCGCGCGCTCGCACGCGAAATCGGCGACGCGGCATTGTTCGTCCGCCACGACATCGCCGACGAGGACGGCTGGCGGCACGCGATCGCATCGACGCTCGATCGCTTCGGACGCCTCGACGTGCTCGTCAACAACGCGGCGATCTGCCCGGTCGGCTCGATCGAGGACACAAGCCTCGACACATGGCGGCGCGTGATGCGCACCAATGCCGATGGTTATTTCCTCGGCTGCAAATACGCGATCGGCGCGATGAAGGGCAACGACACGCCGGGCTCGATCGTGATGATGTCGTCGGTCGCCGCACTCGGCGGGCTGCCGATGATGTGCGCGTACACCGGGTCGAAAGGCGCGGTGACGGCGCTCGCGCGTAGCGTCGCCGTGCACTGCAAGCGCAGCGGCTACCGGATCCGCTGCAACTCGATCCATCCGGACGGGATCTGGACGCCGATGACGCAGGCGCTGATGCCCGATCTCGACCCGGCAGCACTCGGCATCGGCAGCGATCCGATGGCACGCATGTGCGACCCGCAGGACGTCGCGAATCTCGTGCTGTTCCTCGCGTCCGACGAATCGCGTTTCGTGAACGGTGCGGAACTGCGGATCGACAACGCACAACTGGTGTCGTCGCTGTGACGCGGCCCACTGCTTTCCCGTACAGAGGAGTCCATCGATGATTTCATTCACCGGCAAGACCGTGCTGGTCACCGGCGGCGGCGCAGGCATCGGCCGTGCGTGCGCGGAAGCGTTCGGCGCGGCCGGCGCGCGCGTCGCGGTGGCCGAGATCGACCCGGCCCGCGCGCAGGACGTGCGCCAGGCGCTCGAAGCGGCAGGTGTCGATGCGCTCGTCGGCACCGTGGACGTCACGCGCCGCGACGAGGTCAATGCGTTCGCGCGAACCGTCGACGCGCGCTTCGGCGGCCTCGACGTGCTCGTCAACAATGTGGGCGATTTCCTGCAGATCGCGAAACCGTTCGACGACTGCACCGACGACGACATCGCACGGCTGTTCGACGTGAACCTGCGCCAGGTCTTCATCGTCACGCGCGCGATGCTGCCGTTGCTGCGCAAGCGCGGCGCGGGTAGCAGCATCGTCGGCGTGTCGTCGATCGAAGGCTTTCGCGCGATTCCCAACTGCACCGTGTACGCGTCGTTCAAGGCCGCGCTGACCGGTTTCACGAAGAGCCTTTCCCTCGAACTCGGGCCGGCCGGCATTCGTGTGAACCAGATCGCCCCCGAAACCACCGAGACGCCGCAGGTGCCCGTCAGCGCGATGGTCGCGGCCGAGCATCGCGAGCACATCCCGCGCTGGATCCCGCTCGGGCGCTTCGGCGCGGCCGGCGATATCGCGGGCGCCGCGCTGTTCCTCGCGAGCCCGCTCGCCGCGTGGGTCACGGGCACGACGCTGCATGTCGACGGCGGCGCGCTCGCGGCGGCCGGCTGGTATCGCGACCCGAACGGCTTCTGGACCAACATGCCCGTCGTCACGGGCAACGGCTTCAATTTCTGAGCGGCATCGCTCGCCTGTTCCTTTCACGCGGCGCGGTTGCGCCGCTACCGGAGACTCCATGAAGATCCTGATCGTCGGCGGCACCGGCCTCATCGGCGGCCATGCCGCGCTGCACCTGCACGCGCAGGGCAATCACGTCACGCTCGCCGCGCGCAAGCCGCCCGCACCCGGCAGCGCGCTCGCGCAGTTCGACGTGCTGCTGCGCGACTACGTAGCCGGCAACTTCACGCGTGACGATCTCGCGCCGTTCGACGCGGTGGTATTCGCGGCCGGCAACGACATCCGCCACCTGCCGCCCGGCACCGACGAAGCCGCGCACTGGGAACGCGCGAACGTCGACGCGGTGCCGCGCTTCTTCGCGCTCGCGCGCGACGCGGGCGTGAAGCGCGCGGTGCTGGTCGGCAGCTTCTATCCGCAAGTCGCGCCGGCGCTGGTCGATACGGTGCCGTACGTGCGCTCGCGCCATCTCGCCGACGAGCGCGTGCGTGGGCTCGCAACGCCGTCGTTCGCCGTGTGCAGCGTCAATGCCCCGTTCGTCGTCGGGTCGGTGCCGGGGCTGCGCAACGAGATGTTCGCTGCCTACACGGGCTATGCGCAGGGCCAGTTCGCGGGGCTGCCCGTGTTCGGGCCGGCCGGCGGCAGCAACTTCATCTCGACGCAATCGCTGTCGGAAGCGATCTGGGGGGCGCTGCAGCGCGGCGAAGCGGGCAAGGCCTACCTCGTCGGCGACGAGAATCTCAGCTTCGCCGACTACTTCGCTGCCTTCTTCCGCGCGGCCGGCAATCCACAGGACGTGCCGTCGCTCGACCAGGAGCACCCGCTGCTGCCCGACATGGCGATCTACACGGGGCGCGGCAACGTCGTGTCGTACGAGCCCGATCCGGCCGACAGCGCGCTGCTGCGCTACCGGCGCGGCGACGTGCAGCGCGCGGTGGACGAAGTCGTCGCGCATTGCCTGGCGCAATAAGCGAACGGCGCGTGCCTGGCACGGATGCAAAAACGTCCCGCCGCCGGCGATGCATGCCGGCGGCGGGACGTCAGGACGACTATGCGGAGGCGGACCGTCAGGCGCCGATGCGCTGCTCGATCTTCTTCATCGTGTCGGTCATTTCGGCCGGCAGGCGCAGCTTCAGCGTATCGAACAGCGCCGCATGCAGCTTCAGCTCCTCACGCCATTCGTCGGCGTTCATCGACGTCACCGCATCGAACTGCTCGCGCGTGAAATCGAGGCCGTCCCAGTGCAGATCCTCATACGCGGGCGACACGCCGAACGCATGCTCGCCGCCGCCACCCGTGCCTTCGAGGCGATCGAGCATCCACTTCAGCACGCGCATGTTCTCGCCGAAGCCCGGCCACACGAACTTGCCGTTCGCATCCTTGCGGAACCAGTTCACGCAGTAGATCTTCGGCAGCTTCGCGCCCGTGTCTTCGAGCTGCTTGCCGAGTTTGAGCCAGTGCGCGAAATAATCGCTGACGTTGTAGCCGCAGAACGGCAGCATCGCGAACGGGTCGCGGCGCACGATGCCCTGCTGGCCGACTGCCGCGGCAGTCGTCTCCGAACCCATCGTCGCGGCCATGTACACGCCTTCGACCCAGTCGCGCGCTTCAGTCACCAGCGGCACGGTCGTCGAACGGCGGCCACCGAAGATGAACGCGTCGATCGGCACGCCGGCCGGGTTCTCCCAGTCACCGTCGATCGACGGGCACTGCGCGGCCGGTGCCGTGAAGCGCGAATTCGGATGCGCGGCCTTGCGGCCCGTTTCCTTGCCGATCTCGGGCGTCCACGGGTTGCCCTGCCAGTCGGTCAGCTTCGCGGGCGGCGTGTCGGTCAGCCCTTCCCACCACACGTCGCCGTCTTCCGTCAGCGCGACGTTCGTGAAGATCACGTTTTCGGTGAGCGTCGAAATCGCGTTCGGGTTGGTCTTCACGCCGGTGCCCGGTGCGACGCCGAAGAAGCCGGCTTCCGGGTTGATCGCATACAGTCGGCCATCGCGGCCCGGCTTCAGCCACGCGATGTCGTCGCCGATCGTCGTGACCTTCCAGCCATTGAAACCCTGCGGCGGAATCAGCATCGCGAAGTTGGTCTTGCCGCACGCGGACGGGAACGCAGCCGCGACGTGATACTTCTTGCCGGCCGGCGACGTCACGCCGAGGATCAGCATGTGCTCGGCGAGCCAGCCCTGGTCGCGGCCCATCGTCGATGCGATGCGCAGCGCGAAACACTTCTTGCCGAGCAGCGCGTTGCCGCCGTAGCCCGATCCGAAGCTCCAGATCTCGCGGGTTTCGGGGAAATGCACGATGTACTTGACCGGGTTGCACGGCCACGGCACGTCCTGCTGGCCGGCTTCGAGCGGATGGCCGACGCTGTGCACGCACGGCACGAATTCGCCGTCCTCGCCGAGCACGTCGTACACCTCGCGGCCCATGCGCGTCATGATCCGCATGTTCACGGCGACGTACGGGCTGTCGGACAGTTCGACGCCGATGTGCGCGATCGGCGAGCCGAGCGGGCCCATCGAGAACGGCACGACGTACAGCGTGCGGCCGCGCATCGAGCCGCGGAACAGGCCGTTGAGCGTGTCGCGCATTTCGGCGGGCTCGACCCAGTGGTTGGTCGGGCCGACGTCGTCGCGCGATGCCGCGCAGATGAACGTGCGATCCTCGACGCGCGCGACGTCGGACGGATCGGATTGCGCGAGATACGAATTCGGGCGCTTCGCCGGGTTCAGGCGCGTGAGCGTGCCCTGGTCGACCATCGCCTGGCACAGCGCGTCGTTTTCTTCCTGCGAACCGTCACACCACACGACGCGCTCGGGCTCCGTGAGCGCCGCGATGCGCGACACCCAGTCGATCAGCTTGCGATGTTTGACGAAAGCCGGCGGAGCGATCAGCGGGCCGTGTGTTGCTTCGGCCAGATTGTTTTGCGACATGAGGATGTCTCCAGATTATTGGGCGGGGATGGGGGTTGCGGGGCGAGCCCGCGAGATGGGGTATGCGATTGGAGCGCAGGGTGCGGCGGCGCGCAGGACGGGACGCGCGAGCGGAGCGCGCGTCGATGCCGCGATGCGAGCGAGAGAAGGTGATGTCTCTTTAGTAGGTGCGAACGCGAGTTTCGCCATACAAGCAACCTGCCGTACAACTCCATGACGGCCAGCATACCATCGCCGTTATTCGGCAAACGTTGCGTTGCAACAAGAAACAACTATGTCGGCGAGCCGGCACGCCGGTTGCCTGTGCGTGCTTTTTTCAGCGCCATTGCGTGCGCTTTGGGGACGAAACGGCCGGGACGGCCGTCCGGCAAGGGTTTCGCGGGAGCGTCAAATTCGGCGCGCTGCTCCCGCGTGAGGCCAACGCGAACGCGGGCCGTGCGAATTCACGTTTTCGCTACTCAGGCAAACCCTGAATTAGGTTGCGTACACAAACATCCGACGTGAACGTGTAGCAAACACCCCTGCTCAAAACGGCGCGCCAGGCAATCCGGGGTAATACGCGCCTGCCGCCATCCCGCCGTCGACGGCCAGTTCGGCACCGTTGCAGTACGACGCTTCGTCGCTCGCGAGGAACAGCGTCGCGCGTGCGATTTCGTCGGGCAGGCCGACGCGTTGCAGCGGCACGTTCGCATAGTGCTTGTTGATTTCCTCGAGCGGCGCGCCGGTCGGGTTCGACATCGCGGTGTTCACGCCGCCCGGATGGATCGAATTCACGCGCACGCCCTGATGACCGAGTTCGAGCGCCGCGACCTTCGTCAGCCCGCGCACGCCCCACTTGCTCGACACGTACGCAGCCAGCGCGTTCACGCCGCGCAGCCCATCCACCGACGAGATGTTGACGATCGACCCGCTCTTCTGCGCGATCATGTGCGGCGCGATCGTCCGGATTCCGACGAACGTCCCGACGAGGTTGATCGACACCGCGCGCTCGAAATCGCGTTTCGACAGCTCGGTGATGCCACCGAACGTCAGCACGGCCGCATTGTTGACCAGCACGTCGATACGGCCGAACTGCTCCATCGTCGCTTCGGTCACGCGCACCCAGTTCGCTTCGTCGGCGACGTCGAGCCGCATGAAGCGCGCCGCGTCGCCGAGCTCGCGCGCGAGCGCTTCGCCTTCCACGTCGAGCACGTCGCCGATCACGACGCGCGCACCCTCCGCGACGAACAACCGGCACGTCGCCGCGCCCATGCCACGCGCACCGCCCGTGACGATCGCTACCTTTCCTTCCAGTCGACCCATGTCGTCCTCTCTTCGATTCCGGTTTGCCGGCTGTCACACCGCGCCCACGCGCGTGTTTGCCGGATCATGATTGGCGCGTGGCCCCAGTGCCGCGCGCCTTCAGCCCCAGTACGCCTGCCCGCCGTCGAGCGGCAGCGTCGCGCCCGTCAGGTATGCGGCGTCGCGGCTCGCCAGGAACACGATCGCGCGCCCGATGTCCTGCTCGCAGTCGCCGACGCGGCCGAGCGGAATCGTGCGGAAGAACGCGGCGGCTTCCTGCGGATTCGCGTCGACCCAGCCTTTCAGGCCCGGCGACAACGCATGCGGCGCGACCGCGTTCACGCGGATGCCGTCCACGCCCCATTCGCAGGCGGCCGCACGCGTCAGTGCACGAATCGCCTCCTTCGTCGCCGCGTACGCGCCGTAGCCGGACGCATCCCAGCGCACCGCGGCCGACGAAGCGAAATTGACGATCACGCCGTCGCCCTTCAGATGCGGATGGCACGCGCGCATCATGCGCAGCGTCGCGATCGGGCCCGATTCGAGCCCCGCCATGAAATCCCCATCGGTCACGTCGAGCAGGCGGCCGAGCGGCACGACCTGCGCGTTGTTGATCAGGATCTGCACGCCACCGAACCGCGCGACGACGCTGTCCACGCACTGCGCGATCTGCGCGGCGTCCATCACGTCGCACACGAACGGTTCGGCCACGCCGCCGCGTGCACGGATCGCTTCGCAGGTCGCGAGCAGCTTGTCGCGGGTACGGCCGACCACCGCGACCTGCGCGCCTTCCGCCGCAAGCGCCTGCGCGACGCCCTGGCCGACGCCCTGCCCCGCGCCCGTCACGAGCGCGACCTTGCCTTTCAGGATGCCCATGCGTGCTCCTCAGGCAACGATTGCCGGATGCGCCTGCACGGGCCCGCCGAGCAGTTCGCGGTACGACGGCGGCTGCTTGCCGTCGAGATCGGCGATGCCGTACTGCCGCGCGGCTTCCGCGCCGACGAGCACTTGCCCCGACAGCGCCATGCGTTGCGGATCGCCGTGGATCGCGTGAATCACGCGGCCCGTGAATTCCGGGCTCTCCGCGACGAGCGAGAATTCCTTGTACAGATCCGGGTGTTCTTCCCACACGCGCGTCGTGCGCTCGGTGCGTAGCGGGCCCATCCAGATCGACACGGCCGCGACGTCGAACGGCTTCAGGTCGACGGCCATGTCCTTCGCGAACTTGTCGACGCCGGACTTCTGCGCGCCGTAGGCCGCGCCGTGCATGTAGCAACTCGCGCCGAACGACGACGTGAACGCGATCAGCCCGCTGCGGCGCTTCGCCATCAGCCGTGCCGCATGCCAGCTCGCGACATAGGCGGAGCGCAGCCCGACATCGAGGATGTTGACGAGATCGAGCGACTTCTCCCAGAACGGGCCCGGCAGGATCAACTGATCGTGCAGGTAGGTCGCGTTGTTCACGAGAATGTCGAGCCGCCCGCTGTCGCGTTCGACGCGCTCGAACAGCGCCTTCACCTGCGCGTCGTCCGCGTGGTCGCAGGCCACCGCGATCCCGCGGCCGCCGAGCGCATCGATCTCGCGTGCGGTCTCGTGGATCGTGCCGGGCAGCGGCGCATCGCCTTCGTTCTGCGAGCGGCCCGTTACATAGACGGTCATGCCGGCCGCGCCGAGCGCGCGCGCGATGCCCTTGCCCGCGCCGCGCGAGGCGCCCGTCACGACGGCGACCGGCGCCTCGTGGTTCTGTGTCATGTTCGATGTCTCCTGTGGAATGTGCGCCACGTGCGGGGCGCGGGCGAGCGTCAGGCGGCCGGCGGTTGCGCGCCGGCGAACAGCACGCCCGGCGCATCGCCTTCGTAGCGGGCCGACAGCGTCGACGTGACGACGCAGCGCGTGCCCGCGATCTTCCATTCGCCGTCGACCTTCCGGTATTCGTCGTCGTAGTACGCGCCGAGCTGCGTGAGCGTGCGCGCGTTCGTGTCGATCATCTGGTAGTGCAGGCCCCACGTGCCGCGTGCATGCGTGTCGTCGAGCACGTCGATCTCGGGATTCACGCCGTGGTGCATCTCGACGATGTGAGGATGGCAGCCAAGTTGCGCGAAGATGTCGACGAGCCCGTCGCGCGTGTCGAACGTGCCGATCCGGCCGTAGTCGATGTGCACGCGGCCGGGCGCGAAGCAGTCGCGCATCCCTTGCGGATCCTTGCGGTCGCAGCACGTGAAGTAGTGCGCCTTCAGCCGGCGGATTGCGTCGGCGTCCTCGAGCCGGCGCACGCGCGCTTCCAGCGATTCGATGAGGGTCATCCTGTCTCCTTGTTCGGTGCCGGCGCGGTTCGAACGCCGCGTCGATGCCACGTTACCGCCGCGCGATGCGGCGGCCATCACCCGTTCGGATGAAGCTGGCGATTCGTCTCGGCGAAGCTGGCCGTATGCGTGCGCCGCGTTCGTCCGAACAGACGATGTGATGCAGGCGGCTTCGTTCCTACCATCGAACGACACCACCACGAGACCCGGCAATGGACGACACGACCCGCACGCTCCATGAGTACGAGCAGATCCGACAGTTGAAGTACCGGTATTTCCGCGCGGTCGACACGCACGACTGGGCGCTGCTCGCGGATTGCCTGACCGAAGACTGCGAGGCGCGGCTGTACGGCGGCCGCTATGCGTACGACGGCCGCGACGCGTTCGTGTCGAGCCTGCGCGAGCTGATCGGCAAGCCGACCTTCCTGACGATGCATCACGGCCATCACCCGGAGCTCACGCTGGTCTCGGCCGATCACGCGTGCGGCGTGTGGTTTCTCGAGGATCACGCGATCAATCTTGAGGATAACTACCTGCTGCACGGCACAGCGTTCTATGACGACCAGTACGTGAAACGCGATGGCGTGTGGCGCATTCACGCGACGCGTCATGAACGACTGTTCGAAACCGTCACGTCGCCGATCCCGCCGTCGTTCTCGCTGACCGCGAACCGGTTCGCGCCGGGCGCGCACCAGACGGCCGGATCGCCTGAAACCGCTTCCTGAACCCCGGCGGCCATGCCGCCGAACCCGTCATTCCCCCTGGAGCCGGAACAATGGAGAAAGTCATTTACGTGTTGTGGCGCGATACGCAGGCCGCGCCCGATCAATGGAGCCGCACGGTGCGCGCGCAACTCGCCGACACGCTGCTGTCGCTCGGTGCGCACGGCGTGCAGGTGAACGTCGCCGATGCGGATGTCGCACCGGCCGCCGGCCTGAAGCAGACCAATACTCACCCGGGCATCGACGGGATCGTCGCGGTGTGGGTCGATAGCGCGAACGCGATGTTCCGTCAGCCGTTCGACGATGCGGTGCGCGCAGTCGTCCCGCACATGGCTGCGTATCTCGTCACCGAGTCGCAACCGATTCCGAATACGCGCTTTCCGGCGCGGCCGGGCGAGCGGACCAGCGGGTTCTCGCAGCTCGCGTTTCTGAAACGGCCGCCGCGGCTTACGCTTGAAGCGTGGCTCGACGTGTGGCACGGGCATCACACGCGCGTCGCGATCGATACGCAGGACAATTTCCTGTACGTGCAGAACGTCGTGGTGCGCGCGCTCACGCATGCGGCGCCTGGGTACGACGCGATCGTCGAGGAATGCTTCCCCGCTGCGGCGATGACCGATCCGCATGCGTTCTTCGACGCGGTCGGCGATGACGAGAAATTTCAGCGGAATGTGGCGGAGATGATGGACAGCTGTGGACGCTTCATCGATTTCGACAAGATCGATGTGGTGCCGACGAGTCAGTATGTGGTGAAGGCCGTGCGGGGGTGAGGTCGGGCGATCGCGTGGTGCGATCGCCTTCCTCTGGATTTATGGCCGTGTTCCGTTGCGGGCCGGTGGCGCGCATATGCGCGTCGCCGGCTCGTTTTTGCTGCTTCGCGGATTTCCGTCGTTGGCGTTGATCAACCTGGAGAGGCTCCTGCTGCCCCCCCGAGAGCGGTCGTTCGTCGTGGTTGTGCAAGCTTTCCCGGATTCTTTCAACTCACTCGAACTTGCTGAAATCCACTTCTTCCTTGACGAACTTTCCCGTCAAAAGGAGTGCGCTTTCAATGTCCGCGACGATAGCGGCGTTGTCGATAGAGGCCGTAACGAACAGGCCCCAGATATCGTCGTCTATTTCGTAGCTGCCTCGAGCGTATGTCCAATAGCTGAAGTAACGGTCCTGTGACAATGCGACCACGGGCTCATCAAGGCCGTCCGGATGCGGGACCTGGACCGAATGCAGCGCATCTTGCAGGATCGCGACGACGTTCGGGAAATCCACTGCGCGATGGTCGTCAAGTACCTCGACCAGAAGATCGCTGCCGTGAAACACCGGTCGGACGCGGAATCGAATCAGGTTTGTCATGGTTCGTTTTTTTGTTGCGTTGACCGGTTGAATCTGCAACTCGAAGCGGTCCTTCAGACTTGCTGTTTGCGGTCTTTCAACTAAGGCAGCCAAAGTTTTTTCAGCTCTGTCGTTCGTTGTTCCGTCAAATTTTTCAGACACGACTCTACGATCGCAGCGCGTAATGTTCCATGTTGAAAGATGCGATCCTGAACCTGGCAGTCAGCATCGCGGAACTTGATCCATTGTCGTTGTGCCGCCACTAACGCAGCTCTCGCATCAGCCCGCTCGGTATCGACACCCAAGAGATCAAGGGCGGCCTGGTAAGCGTCGTTCAGCTGCGCGTCGGCTCTAACGAAACCTTGGTGCGCACAAACAGCACTATCAGCACCCGATCCGTCGTTGTGACAACCAGGCTCTTGTGAGTTTGCCATCGCAGTGATGCTTGCGGCAGCGACGCAAAGGATCATCGATAGCTTGCGTCTCTTCATTTGGGAGCCTCTGTTCCGTGACGGTTACCGAACGGGAATGACGTGCTTCTGTCGTCCAAGCCAGCGAACCGACAGCCTCACGATTTCGGTGGCATAGCGATTGTCGTCGATCTCGGCGAATCCGCCGAAAGTCCCGTTATGGCCGACTCCCGCCCGACGCGTCCGGCCGAAACGGGTTGAAACGGCCGCTCCGCCTTCCCGACAGCAGACGCTCGACATCATCCGGCAGTTACACGCCCCTTTAAAGGCCGCGGCGGCGGACGAACCGGCTTCCTCCGGAACTAGCGCCGACTCGCTGTCGATGTGTGCACGAACGCCGAAACTGCCTCCACGACACCGTCCGCCAGCGGCAGATCCGGGTTCGAATAAGCGGCGAGGTTTTCTTGCAGATCCGCCGTGTGAACCGTCTTGAGTGCATGATTGGCGTCGGCGATCAGCGCCATTTCGGCCTGCGGATTTGCTCGCTGTAACAGTTCCGCGTCCTGTACGGCAACCTGGATATCCCGCGATCCCTGCACGATGAGCACGGGATTCATATAACCGGCCAGCAGCGCTGCCGGATCAACCGTCAATTCGCTCATCAGGAAGCGCTGAACTTGCGGCCTGAACAACGGCATGAGTGCAGGATCGATCCTGGCTCCCTCTACCCGATCCCCGGCTTCCAGGGAATCGAGGATCGACATCGCATTTTCCAGGAACGGGGCAACTGCAGGACTCGATTGCAGTTGTTGCCTCAATACCGGCCCTAGCGGGCGTCCCGCGGTAGAAACCAGAATCAGGCCGGAGATATCGGCCGATTGCCGCGCAGCCAACAACGCCACCAAACCACCCTCGCTATGCCCCAACACCCATACGCTGGAAGCACCTGTCCGCGCCCGGATGGCGGCTATCCACGAATGGATGTCAGCCGCGTAGTCCTCGATCGTGACGTCATCGGCATCCGGTATCGCCGATGCACTACCGTACATGCCGCGCTTATCGATTCGAACCGACGCAATGCCTTCATCGAGCAATCCTTCCGCGAGCAATCGGTAGGTCGACGCCTGGAGCCCGTTCGGCGCGTTGCCGTTCCTGTCGGTCGGGCCCGAGCCCGGCACGATCAGCACCACCGGAGCGTCGGCGATGTCCGGAGACAAGAGCGTGCCTTTCAGCGGGCCGACGGGGCCCGGGGCTTCGATTTCCGTCTGCATGGTTTGTAAGGTATCCCCGTGATGAAGAGCCATAGCCAACGGCTGCCTATATGCATGAGACCGTCGACACCTGGCCCACACGCAGCGACTTTCAGTGCCAGTCACCGGCGAATCGACGCGGCTGATAAGTCTTTTCATTCCAGGCAAACCGCGCGGATTTGCCCGACGCGGTTTTACCCTTCGGACGCACAAGGAGGTCGTAGTGCCCGTTGCTCATATGAGGGCTGAACGACAACACGTAATGCACCTCCTCCGTGTTTTCCGCATCACACGCATCCTGCCGTGCGTCGCCCGGATCCTTGTCTTTTCCGGCCTTCTCCACGACACACGCCGCAGCCCCGTCCTTGTCATAGGTCGACCAGTCGGTAACTGCAGTGAAGATCGGTGTCACGCGTGCATCGGCATAGCGATACAGGCTCAGTATCCCGGTCGAATCGCTATGGGAGGTCGATGTGTAGTTATTGTTGAAGCGAACACCAAAGGCGGTTTCCTGCGCGCTGATCCGGTAGGGAATCACGTCCATGGTCAGGAATGCATTCCACAACATCGGTGACGTATCGACGCGCTCGCTTCGGTCACTCGCGAGCAGGTGGAACCCTTGTCCGTCGCGGGTCAGGACACCCGTCCACAACTCCGCGTCGACGCTTTCAGTCGAGCGCTGGACCAATGCCGACACGACCCACAGCGGCCCTGAAGCCGATGGTCCATGCGCCCATGGCGACAACGCGACACCCTTGACACTGTCCGACGGCACCGGATCCTTGCCCATCAGGGTACGCAACGCGGCTTGCTGCTGATCGTTGTCGCCCACGTCGCTTGCGGCAAACGTGCAATTTGCAACAAGCGCCAGTATGAGTGCCAGCACCGTTTTTATGGAGAAGTGGCGTTTCTTGATTTTTCGAATGCCTGGATATCGCGGCCCCGAGGATGAATCCTCCCCGCCCTTTTCCTGCGTGCTGATCAACATTGCCCGTCTACTCCTCGTAGATCCACATTCCAGCCAGTTGCAAGCAAGCCTCGTCGGGCCAACGTCTCTGCCCCGTGGATCTACGAGAGATAACGCTGCGCCTCGGCCAACCTTGGCGCGCAGAATTTTCCGCGCTCCGAAGCTCCTACAATCCGCGGCTGGCGCCAAACCGCCACAGCGATTCAACTCATGGCGCCTTGGCCAAGGCCAGAATGGCCATCACCACATCGTCCTCGATTCCCTTGATATCCGACGGGAACCGATTTCTTTGCGGTATCAGCACGATAAGCCCTTCGATCTGCGCCGTGACCAGTGCAGCTCGCCTGGTGAGCGCTGCTTGTGACAGCGCCGGGTTCACGGCTTCGATGAATCCGGCGATCACGCCTCGTTGAAACCCGTATCCCTCTTCGAGCATTTTCCGCGCGAACTCTTGCGTCTGGGCCAGTGCCCAGAAGTTCACGAACAGGCTTTGGGTCTTGGGCTGCTTTCCGTCTTCGAGCAACAGTCGGACCACTTTCTCCAGACGGCCCTCGGGTGTCAGCGACGTGTCCGCACGCACGCTGTCGTACGTATTGGCATACGCCTCCCGCGTCACGGAAAGGATGGCCTCGAAGATGTCTTCGCGCGTGGGAAAGTAGTGCTGCAGGTTCGACAGCGCCAATCCCGCTTTTGCCGCGACCTTCCGCATGGTCAGCCCACCGTAGCCTTCGACGACGAAGATCTCGATCGCACTGGCCATAATTTTATTCACGGTGTTCTTGCCGCGTTCGGTCAAGACGCGTCCGTTATCGAGAACCGCCCTCTTCACGAATTCCTCCTGCTGCCCTGTGAGCGAATGCCCGGGGCAATGGTGCTGATGACGCGTCGGCGCCGCTCATGCCCGGCCGCATACCGGCCGCACCGCGCCCGCTCGGTACACGGGTAGCCGAGATATAGGTTGGTCGACCGGATATTGCGAAGCATCGAGGCGTGACACTGGGTCGTGTCGATCGACCCGCATTTGCCGTCGGCTTCCAGGCGCCGGTCCAATGTGGAAGCCGAGATGCCGAACCTGACGGCGACATTCTACGCAGGTTTCCGAATCGCGGAGACGAGACGGTATCCATCGGCGAGCGTACATGCGACTCGTTCGGCGCCCGTCTCGAGCCACGATGCACGTTCATCGCCGGTGTTGCACGAATAGGTCACGCGACATATTATCGTCGATACGCACCGGCGTATTGCATACGGGGCAGATTGCCCGACGCCACGCATAACAGGCTCACAAGGATCACTTTCCTCGCGGGAAGCGGTACGGCGTTGTCGAGCGCGAGGCTGGCGGCGTTTCCAGCGACTAAGTACCTAACCCATTGTTCCGACCATTGATGGATGCCGGACCTTAATTATTAGGATTACTTTTCTATCACTCGAATCGATCGACATGCCGGCATGGCAGGGAACCGCTTTTCCCTGCCAAACGCTGGCCTTAAATGAGCGGGATATCTTGATGCCGACCAACGCATTCACCGACGGATTTCACTACGAGATCCAGAACCGCGCGTTCGCCTTGCGTGCCATTGGAAGACTTGCGGGGCGCCTCGACGGCGATCCGCGCCAGCGACTTTGGGCCGCCTATCTGAAACTGGAAGCGTTCAATGCGCCGATTTACCATGCCGCGGCAACGCGCTGGGGGATGGATGCTACGCCCTCGTTGACCACACGGGTGAAGGCCTGGGTGGTGGGTTCAGTCCCGACGAGCCTGCTGACGCCGCTCCTGAAGCACGTGTACGCGGAGACTATCGCCTACTGCGAAGTGTTGCGTCGGCTTCGAGACATCGGCCCTTCCGATGTGCGTGCCTTTCTCGATTACATGGTCGATCAGGAGGAATTCCAGATCGACATGATGAGGCGCTCACTGGATGGCGATGATGCAGTGCTGGCAAGCCGCGTCGACGCGTTCATTCTTCAGAACGAGAAAATTATTATGGATACCGAAATCAATAGCCGACATCAACAAGTGTGAGCCCTTATAACCCGTGAAATCGACCGCTGCGCCCTCACCGTCATTCGTGGAGCGGCGACCGGATCTCCCCACATGTGAGCATCGTCATGGCATTCGACCCAACATCACCGCTGCAGGCCAGGTCATTCTGGCAGCAAGCCTACGGAGAATATGCGCCCAACCCGTCGCTGATCGGGGATCTCAAGGTCGATGTCGCCATCATCGGGGGCGGCTTCACCGGGCTGAACACCGCGTTTCAATTCAAGAAGGACAATCCCAACGCCCGAGTCGTCGTGCTGGAAGCCGCTATCGTGGGATTCGGCGCCAGCGGTCGCAACGCCGGGTTCAGCACGAAGATGTTCGGCCTGGAGCCGGAAATGGTCGTGCTGCGCTGGGGCAAGCAAAAGATGGTCGATGCCCATCACTACCTGAAGCTCGCCGTGGCGCACACCCGGCAGCTCATCGACGAACACGGCTTTCAGTCCGACTACTGCCATGGCGGCCTGGTTCGCGCGAGCTACACGAAACAGCAATTGGGCCGCATGCAGAAGACGTTTGAATTGTTCCAGCAGCTGGGCATCGACACGGACATGGTGTGGCACGACGCGCACCGGTTCCAGCAGGACTTCCACTCCGAACGCTTCGCAGGCGGCATCTACGAGTCGGACACCGGCTATCTCGACCCGTGCAAGCAGGTTCGGTCGCTGAAGGCCCTGGCGATGTCGAGCGGGGTCTCGATCTACGAGCTGACACCCGTCACCAGCCTGGAAAGAACGCCGTTGGCGGTACGCATCGCGACGCCGCATGGCCGGATCGAGGCGGACAGGATCGTCGTGGCGACGAATGCCTATTCTCGCCAGGTTCCCGCCTCGTCGAAGCTGAAAGCGCGCCAGTATCCGCTCTGGACGTATCAGGTCGTCACCGAACCCTTGAGCGATGCGCAATGGGAAAGCATCGGCTGGAAGGAACGACAGTCGTTCGGCGACAACCGGCAGATGCTGCACTATTTCCGGCCGACGGCCGATGGCCGCATTCTCATGGGAGGCGGGGATGCGATCAGCTACAGGACGGATGCCATGGAAGAAACGCCAGCCCCAGCGGCGTGGCGGCATTGCGAGGAACACCTGAAATGGATCTACCCGCAGCTACGAAACACGCGCATCGACTACCGATGGGGCGGCCCGGTTTCGGTGACGATGGACATGGTTCCGGAGATCGGTTTCATCGATGACGAACGCATCATCTACTCGGGCGGATGCTTCGGTCATGGCGTCGCCTTGACACACCTCAACGGCCGAACGATCGCGGATCTGCTGAGCGGAAAGCAATCGGCCTTGACGGACTTCTGGATCGTGAACAGGAAATCGATGTCGATGAAGAGCGACACCCTGTCGTTTCTGTTCGGCAGGGTCGCCCGTCAGGCACTGAAGACGTGGGACCGATGGGAGGAACGAGGATTGACGAAGTAACGGCGGGCGGTCGCGCGCTCCCGTCGTCACCAGCGGCGCGACGGCGGCGTCGCGACCGCCGCCCCGACCCATTCCGCAACGCCCCCCTTTTTCGACGATCCCCTTTCCTCCCGCCACGCCCTCCACTCCCCGGCCTCCCGCCCCTTTGCCACACCCATGACAAAACGTCTATAATTGGACATTCCATCGACCGGCACGCTGAAGCATTCGAACCCGAGCGCGCCTCGATTCCCCGGCCCCATTTGCCCGGAGCGACATGAGCGACCACCCCGTTTTCGACACGCTTTGCGATCTGCTGGTTACGTCCGGCGCACGATTCCGCGTGCTCGAGCACCCGGCCGAAGGGAAATCCGACGCGATTGCCGCGCTGCGCGGTACACGCCCCGAACAGGGCGCGAAAGCGATGCTCTGCTCGTTCAAGGATGGCGGCGACACCACCGCGCTCGCGGTGATTCCCGGCCATCTGAAGATCGATTTCCGCAAGGTCGCCGATGCGGTCGGCCGCCGCAAGGCAACGCTCGCGTCGCCCGACCTCGCGGCCACCGTCACGCGCTGCGTGATGGGCGCCGTGCCGCCGTTCGTGTTCGACCCCAGCGTGACGCTCGTCGTCGATCCGGCACTGGTCGAACGCAACACCGAGATCGCTTTCAACGCGGGCCGCCTCGACCGCTCCGTCGTGCTCGACGCGGCCGACTACGTGCGGATCGCGCAGCCGCTGCTCGCCGACATCACGCGGCCGGAAGCCGCGGACGGCGTATAAACACGCCGGTTGCCCCGTTCCCGAAGCCGTCGCCTCGATCCGAAACCTGAACGCGAAACCATCATGACCACCACCCGGAAACTCGTGCTGTCCGAGCAGGCATCGCTGATCGAACAGGTGCAGCGCATTGCCGAAGGGCTCGGCGCGATGTTCGCGCCGTTCACCGAAGTCGTGGTCCACGACCTGCGCACGCCGAAGCACGCGATCCTCGCGATCCACAACAACCTGTCGGGGCGCGCAGTTGGCGATCCCGCGACCGAGCTCGGCCTCGCCCGCATCGCGGACGACGATTTCCCGCCCGTGCTCGCGAACTACCCGAACCGCTTCGCCGACGGCCGCACCGCGAAAAGCACGTCGATCGGCATCAAGGATTCGACCGGCCGCTATGTGGCCGCGCTGTGCCTGAATGCCGACGTCACGCTGTTCCGCGGCTTCCAGGGCATGCTGAACCAGTTCTGCAGCACGGACGGCGAAGCCATCGCCGAAACGCTCGACCCGGCCGGCGCGGATGCGATCCGGCAACGCATCGACGCATTCGCGATGCGTCTCGCCACGACGCCGCGCGAACTGAAGACCGACCAGCGCCGCGAGCTGATGCAGACGCTGAAGGCTGACGGTTTCCTCGAAGTGCGCCGCGCGATGGAGATCGTGTCGCAGCATCTCGGCGTCTCGCGCGCGACCGTCTACAACGATGCGAAATAACGCAAGCGCGATACTCGCGCTGCTTTCCTGCTGACCGATTTTCATGACCACCGGGCAACCCATGAACTCTCCGACTCTCCCCACGTACGACGACGTTGCCGCTGCCGCGGCGCGGCTCGAAGGCCATGCGCACCGCACGCCGGTGATGACGTCGCGGACGATCGACGAAGCGCTCGGCGCGCAGGTGTTCTTCAAGTGCGAGAACCTGCAGCGCATGGGCGCATTCAAGTTCCGCGGCGCGTTCAACGCGCTGTCGCGCTTCGATGCGGAGCAGCGCCGCAACGGCGTCGTCGCGTTCTCGTCCGGCAACCATGCGCAGGCGATTGCGCTGTCGGCGCGCATGCTCGGCATTCCCGCGACGATCGTGATGCCGCAGGATGCGCCGGCCGCGAAAATGGCCGCGACGCGCGGCTACGGTGGCAAGGTCGTGACCTACGACCGCTACACCGAGGATCGCGAGCAGATCGGGCGCGATCTCGCGGCGCAGCACGGGCTCACGCTGATCCCGCCCTACGACCACCCGGACGTGATCGCCGGCCAGGGCACGGCGGCCAAGGAACTGTTCGACGAAGTCGGCCCGCTCGACGCGGTATTCGCGCCGCTCGGCGGCGGCGGGCTGCTGTCGGGCACCGCGCTCGCCACGCGCGCACTGTTGCCGCAAGCGTTGCTGTACGGTGTCGAGCCGGAAGCCGGCAACGACGGCCAGCAATCGTTCCGCTCCGGCGCGATCGTGCATATCGACACGCCGCGCACGATCGCCGACGGCGCGCAGACGCAGCACCTCGGCAACCTGACGTTCCCGATCATCCGCCGCGACGTCGACGACATCCTGACCGCAACGGACGCGGAATTGATCGACTGCATGCGCTTCTTCGCCACGCGTATGAAGATTGTGGTCGAGCCGACCGGCTGCCTGTCGTTCGCCGCCGTGCGACGGATGAAGGACGTGCTGCAGGGCAAGCGCGTGGGCGTGCTGATCAGCGGCGGCAACGTCGATCTCGAGAACTTCTGCGCGCTGGTGTCGGCGCCGGCATGAACGTCGCGGCGCGCATGAACATTCCGTCATCCGCGCCGCACCACACCTTCACGTCGCGTTAAGTTTCGCGCCCTAGACTGATTACGTTGTCCCGTAGTCAGTCGTGAAGGAGCCACCATGAAATCGCACGCGATCGTCGCCGCCGCCCTGGCGGCCGCTTCCCTTTCGGCGTTCGCTCAACCGGGCGTGACGTCATCCGGTTTTCCCGCCGCGTCGCCCCACGACGCCGTCGCGCAAGCAACGCACCGCTCACCCGGCGCGTTACCGCACGCCGGCTTCGTGCTCGCGAAGATCGATCAGAACAATACGCCACCCGATCGCGGCGGCGACCCGAGCGGCCGCACGCATTCCGGTACGCACATGTGACGGCACGCGCCGGGCGCGGCTGCCGCGCCCGGCCCTCAGAACGACGGCAGCGACGGATCGCGTGAAGCGAGGATGTCGTCGGTGCGCCGCTGCAGCGCGCCGTCGATCGTCTCCGGTTGCGGAATGAGCCAGTAACGCCCTGCACGGATGCCGTCGAACACCCGCTCGGCGAACGCGTCGGGCGTGAGCCCGTGCGCGTTCAGCATCGAGCGCATCGTGTCGACGAAGCCACGCACCTCGGGCCGGTCGTGCGCCGCGCCAAACGGGTCGTTGAAGATGCCCGACTGCACGGGGCCCGGTGCAAGCAACGACACGCCGACCGGCGCACCCAACATCTTCAGTTCTCCGTACAGTGATTCGGTCAGCGCGACCACCGCGAATTTCGTCGCCGAATAAGGCGACATCAAAGGGCTCGGCAGAAACCCGCCGACCGACGCGGTATTCACGACGCGCGCCGGCACGTTGCGTTCGAGCATCCTCGGCACGAAGCTGCGGATCCCGTTCAGCACGCCGTGCACGTTGATCGCGAAGCTGCGCTCGAAGCGTTCCGGCGTGATTTCCCAGGTGAAGCCGGTCGCCATCACGCCCGCGTTGTTGAACAGCAGGTCGACGCCGCCGAAGCGCTGCCAGGCCGCCTCCGCCAGCGCGTCGACGGCTTCCGGCCGGCTGACGTCGGTGGGCACGCACAGGACGTCGGTGTCGAGCGTCGCGGCGAATGCTTCGAGCTTTACCGGGTCGAGATCGGCCAGCACGACGCGCATGCCGAGCCCGGCTGCGTGGCGTGCGAGCCCGCTGCCGATGCCGCTGGCCGCGCCGGTGATCACGGCGGTGCCGCCGTCGAAGCGAATCGAATTCGTCATGTCAATCAGAGTCCTGTCGGGTCGATGTGGGGATGCGCATACGCGGGAATCACCGGCGGCGGCAGCGCCGTGCGGCCGTCGAGCGAGCGCACCGTAAGCTGCTGCGCGAGCGGGAAATGCAGACTGTGCGTGACGAGGCCCGTGCGTTCGCGCGCCGGCAGGCCGCACAGCGCGAGCGCGGTTTCGGCGAGGTACGCGACATCCTCGGTCGGATAGCCTTCGGGGATGTAGCGCGCGGCGCCGGGCGTGCGGATCGCCGTGCTCGGCGCGACGAGATTCACCGCGATCCCGTCGGCTTCGAGTTCGGCCGCGAGCCCCTGCGTGAAGCGCGACAGTGCCGCCTTCACCGCCGCATAGACGGTCGCGCCGCCCGCACGCGAGAAATCGTCGAACGGCCGCAGCGGCGGCAGCGCCGTCACCGAGCCGACATTCACGATCCAGCCGGCGCCGCGGGCGCGCATCAGCGGGATCGCGGCCTGTGCCAGCGCGAACGGAATCCGCAGATAGTGTTCGATCGTCGTGTCGAACATCGTCATCGGCATCGCGTCGACGCGCGCGTAGTCGGCCACGCCCGCGTTGTTGACGAGGATGTCGAGGCCGCCGGCCGCCTGCGCCGCGCGCCCGACGAGCGCATCGCGCTCGGCCGCGTTCGACAGGTCGGCCGCAACCGCGATCGCACGGCCGCCGGCCTGCTCGATCAGCGCAACCGTTTCGGCGAGCGTGCCGGAGGTCGTCGCCGATTGCGTGAGGCTGCGCGCCGTCACGACGACGGTCGCGCCTTCGGATGCGAGGCGCTGCGCGATCGCGCGGCCAATGCCACGGCTTGCGCCCGTCACGAGCGCGCACTTGCCGGCCAGTACGCCGGTTCGGGTATCGGTCATCGTTGTCTCCTGTGATGTGCGTGCGGGCCGCTCAGCGGGCGATATCCGCAACATGAAGCACCAGCTTCGTTTTCGCCTCGCCCGTTTGAACGAGATCGAGTGCGCGGGCCGCCTGTTCGAGCGGGAAACGATCGAAACGCGGCACGCGCAGCGTGCGCTGCTCGAGTTGCGCCGCGATCCGGCCGAGCGTGCCGCCGCTCGGCATCCGGCTGTAGGTCATCGCGGTGCGCAGGCCGCGTCGTGCGGCTTCGGCCGCCGTCGCGGCGAGCCGCTCCGCATCGCCGGCCGCGAGCGTCATGATGTTCACCAGCGTGCCGCCCGGCGCCAGCAGGTCGAGCGCATCGGGCAGCGTGTCGCCGCCGACCGCGTCGAGCACGAGGTCGACACCGCCGGGCGCCCATGCGCGC
>NZ_JAAGPO010000563.1:0-542 GCF_017104825.1 Burkholderia sp. Ac-20345
TCGAGCCATTCGCGGGTTTCCTGCGGGTCGATGTCGGGTAGCGCGAGAGGTGCGGTCATGCAATGTCTCCAGAAGCATAAGACTGCGCGGGGCGACGGTCGTGGCGCCGCATCGCGCGACGGAACGCCCGCCGATCGGCGGGCAGATAGTTGCAATTGCAATCGTGTGAGGGCAATTGTTATCGAGGTAAAATTTAATTGCAACTGCAATTCAACGAGAGGAACGACCTGACATGAGCGCACCCGAACCCGATCTGTGGTTCTCGTTCGTCCGCGCGCACCGGACGATGATTCGCGAGATCGAGCGCCGCCTCGCGGCGGCTGGCCTGCCGGCCTACGCGTGGTACGACGCGTTGTGGGGGCTCGAAAGCGGGCCCGACGGCACGCGCCGCATGCACGAACTGGCCGACGTGCTCGCGATCGAGCGCTACAACCTCACCCGGCTCGTCGACCGGCTCGAACAGGAAGGGCTCGTCACGCGTGCCCGTTCGGCGGATGACGGCCGTGCCGCGTACGCGAGCATCACCGACAAGGGGCGGACGC
>NZ_JAAGPO010000564.1:0-501 GCF_017104825.1 Burkholderia sp. Ac-20345
GCGTGATCGTCGCGTTGCCCGAGTCATCGCTGGTCGACGACATGTACAGGAAGTTGTCGAGACCGCTCATCTGCTGCTCGATCACCTGCGTCACCGTGTCTTCCACCGTCTTCGCGGAAGCGCCCGGGTAGTTCGCGGTGATCTGGATCGATGGCGGCGCGATCGTCGGATACTGCGAGATCGGCAGCGTGAAGATCGCCGCAACCCCGGCCAGCATCAGGATGATGGCGATCACCCACGCGAAGATCGGGCGATCGATAAAAAACTTTGCCATGAAACAGGCTCCCTGTTATTGCGCGCTCGAAGCAGCGGCAGCACTCGCCGGCGCAGCGCCCGATGCGGCAGCACCGGAAGCGGCAGCGGCGCCGGAACCGGCGGCAGTGGCGGTCGGCTACGCGCAGGCCGTGACCAACCCGTGCTGCGGCAACATCGGCGGCGGCGGCTTCATGACCGTGCACCTGGCCGACGGTCGCGACCGCTTCATCAATTTCCGCGAAACCG
>NZ_JAAGPO010000565.1:0-243 GCF_017104825.1 Burkholderia sp. Ac-20345
TTCCCCTACACCTTTTATCCCCCTCCTTCCCCCCCCGACTCTCTTCCGATCTCTTTCGGTCGTGGCCGGCGCTGCCGTCCTTGCGTGGCTCGCGGCGGCCGCCATTGCGCGTGCGCCTTCGCTGGCCAGTTCCGCGATGCGCGCGGCTACCGGCAGGCCCTGGCTGCGATACGTCGCGACGAGCGGCAGCGCGGGGAATTCGGGGGCGACGTCGAGCAGTTCGAGCGCGCCTTCGTGCACGCT
>NZ_JAAGPO010000566.1:0-415 GCF_017104825.1 Burkholderia sp. Ac-20345
AAGCGCGGGATCGGCGTGGCGCTCCTGGCCGGCGTCGGCGCGATCGCGCTCGGCCTCGATACGGGTGCGCTCGCCCAGTTGTCGACCGTCACGACGGGCGGGCTCGAAACGAAGCTCGTCGACCGGCCCGCGCGGCGCTCGAACGGCGCACCGGCGGCGGTCGGCTCGACGGTCCAAGCCACCCGCCACCGCAGCGGCGGCGCGGCGACGTCGCTCGGCGTCGCGCTCGTGATCGGCGGCAAGGTGTTCGCCGCGATGAAGCGCTCGCTCGGCGCCGGCGAATGGATCAAGCGCGGGATCGGCGTGGCGCTCCTGGCCGGCGTCGGCGCGATCGCGCTCGGCCTCGATACGGGTGCGCTCGCCCAGTTGTCGACCGTCACGACGGGCGGGCTCGAAACGAAGCTCGTCGACCGGC
>NZ_JAAGPO010000567.1:0-399 GCF_017104825.1 Burkholderia sp. Ac-20345
GAGTTCGAATCATCTTGAGATACATCGATACAATCACAACCCGGATAGTTTTCACGTCCATCTCATAGACGCTTCCGCTATCCAAATTACTTACTTCTTCCAGATTGTTAAAGAACGACAGCCGATACTTTCGTACCGCTCTGACTGGCTCAATCGCCAATGAGAAAAACTCGAACCAAATTTCATTCGAATGTTTGTCATTGATGATTATCGAAAGCGGCCGGCATTATAACCGATTAAACCGCTAACAGACAGTCTTTCTGTCTTTATCAACAGCCGATAAGCGTGAGCGCTCAACTTCGCGAGATAGCTCTGGAAAGGAGGTGATCCAGCCGCACCTTCCGATACGGCTACCTTGTTACGACTTCACCCCAGTCATGAATCCTACCGTGGTGACCG
>NZ_JAAGPO010000568.1:0-382 GCF_017104825.1 Burkholderia sp. Ac-20345
ACCCGGTCGCGTTGCGCCTGCAGCATCTCGATGCGGCGCGGGACGCGGGGCCGCGCGAAATTATCCGGATGGTCAGCGAGCGCGCTGCATGGGGCGCGCCGGCCGCGGTCGACCCCGGTGCGCATGCGCGCCTGAGCGGGCGCGGCTTCGCTTTCGATGGCGCTGCAGCATCTTCCGGCAACCCGCTGCCGACGGCCAACGCGATGCACGACGGCGACGCCCGCTGGTCCGCATGGGTCGTCGATCTCGATGTCGATCGTGCAACGGGCGACGTCGCGGTGCGACGCGTCGTGGCCGGGCAGGGTGCCGGCGAACCGGGCGACGCGTCGATGGCCGGCTTGCCCGCATGGCAGATCGAGGCGGCGATTTCGCGCGTGATGGG
>NZ_JAAGPO010000569.1:0-330 GCF_017104825.1 Burkholderia sp. Ac-20345
CCGGCCGCGTAGACGCGCTCGCGGCCGGCTGGCAGTGCCGCCCACGCGTTACACGTCTACGCGTCACGCATGCAGCAGGCGCGCCGCTTCGCGCTGTTCGATCGCGACCGCGCGGCGGAAGGCGTCGCGGTCCTCGGCGCGCGCGACGTAGTCGCCGAGCACGCCTTCGTGCGGCAGCAGATGCGCGTCGAATGCGATCTTCAGCGTGCTGGCGAGCAGCAGGTCGGCCGCGGTGAAGCGGTCGCCGACGAGCCACGGACTATGGGCGAGCGCTTGCGCGAGTGCGCGCTGCACGCGTGTGATGTTGCCCCAGCCGAACGCGACCGGATT
>NZ_JAAGPO010000570.1:0-324 GCF_017104825.1 Burkholderia sp. Ac-20345
TCTGAACCAAGCCCTTAGCGTTGGTGATTGGTGGAGGCAGACGGGATCGAACCGACGACCCCCTGCTTGCAAAGCAGGTGCTCTCCCAGCTGAGCTATGCCCCCATGTACAGGTATTCCTCAGGTGTTCAACCTGTCGGCATGGGGTGCTCGTAAGTGCTAAAGCACTAACGATCACCGACACGCCAGACAAGACATTGGTGGGTCTGGTTGGATTCGAACCAACGACCCCCGCCTTATCAAGACGGTGCTCTAACCGACTGAGCTACAGACCCCTGAGTCTGTCTTTAATTTACAGCCGATAAGCGTGAGCGCTCAACTTTGC
>NZ_JAAGPO010000054.1:0-57882 GCF_017104825.1 Burkholderia sp. Ac-20345
TGCCGTGGCTCGCGGGCGTCGAGGCGTTCGTTGCCGACGGCGTGTTCACCGGCGCGTCGGGCCGCAACTGGGCCGCGTACGGCGCGGACGTGCAGCTGGCCGACACGCTGCCGCCCGTCGCGCAGGCGCTGCTGACCGATCCGCAGACGTCGGGCGGCCTGCTGGTCGCGTGCGCGCCCGAGGCCGTCGATGAAGTCCTCGCGTGCTTCCGTGCCGACGGCTTCGACCGCGCGGGCGTGATCGGCGAGATGGTGGACGGGCCCGCACGCGTCGACGTCGCGTGACGCTGAAGCGCCCCACCAGATTATTTTGCGGTCGCTAGAATCGATGCCTTCCATCGAAGACATCGACGACCGATGAACGACTTCCTGTTCGGGCTGATGATCGCGCTGTCGGTCGGGCCCGTTGCGCTGATGATCGCGAACTACGGGATGCGCGCCGGCACCGCAAGCGGCGTGCGCGCGGCGGTGGGTGTCGCGACGGCCGACGGCTGCTATGCGGTCGTCGCGTTCACGCTCGGCGCGATGCTCGCGAGCACGCTCGCCGCGCATCTGTCGCTGTTTCGACTGGTCGGCGCGCTCGTGCTGCTCGCGATGGGCGCGCGGATGCTGTGGCAGGCGCTGCGGGATCGCCGCCGCACGCTCGACGGCGATGCGCGGCCACCGGGCAGCCGCCCGTTTGCATCGATGTTCCTCGTCACGCTCGCGAACCCGCTCACGATCCTGTTGTTCTACGGCTATGCAACCGCTGCCGCCGGTGCGCATCGGCACTGGCTGCTCGGTGCCGCGTGCGTATTTGCAGGCAGCCTCGCGGGGCAGCTCGTGTTCGCATTCGGCGGCAGCGTGATCGGCCGGATCGTGAAGTCGCCGGGGCTGCTTGCGGCGAGCCATGTGGTTGCCGCGCTTGTCGTGCTGGGTTACGGGGTGGCGGGGCTGGCGCGGCTGTAGCGGTTCGCCGGGCGGGTGATGAGCAGGCGGGTGAGGCTGGCGTGCCGGTTTCGGTCAACCGGATAGTATTCCTGACGGAATGTCGAGGTGCAGGGGCCGTTTCCTTCGTCATTCCCGCACGTACCCAATCCGCACCGATGCGCCGACGCACCGACGTCGTTTCGTAGTCGGGTTCCGCATCGGGCACGCCCGTTCTATACTCCGACGCGCAGTCTACGAGAGCCGTTCTCACCCAACATCATCGAAACAAGGAACGCCGATGCTGACTCGCTCCATTCTTTCCGCCGCTGCATTCTCGCTCGCAGCCTGTGCGACCGCGCCGTCGATCGCGCAGGACAACCAGGGCAACAACGCGGGCAACAATGCATTCGCCGAGACCGGTGCACAGGGCCGCCCGGTCAAGGTCATGATCATCACGATGTTCGGTCCGGAGGGCCAGGCCTGGCTCGACCGGCTCGGCCCGTGGCGCGACATCGCCGTGCCCGGCCTGTCGCCCGACTACCCGAACGTTCATTGCAACAAGCAGGACGTGTGCGTGGTCACGACCGGCATGGGCTATGCGAACGCGTCGGCGACGATCATGGCGCTCACGTTCTCGCAGCGCTTCGATCTGCGCCGCACGTACTTCCTGATCTCCGGCATCGCAGGCGTCGACCCCGCGCAAGGCACGGTCGGTTCGGCCGCGTGGTCGAAGTACCTCGTCGATTTCAGCCTGCAGTGGGAACTCGATGCACGCGAGATTCCGGCCGGCTGGAATACCGGCTTCCTCGGCATCAACACGAAGAGCCCGAACGACAAGCCGCCGCTCGACTATCGCACCGAAGTGTTCCAGCTGAACCCGCAACTGACCGACGCCGCGGTCGCGCTGTCGCGCAACGTGGTGCTCGCCGACAGCGCGCAGGCGCAGGCCGCGCGTGCGAAGTTCACGTATGCGCCGGCGAACCGGCCGCCGACGGTGATCCAGTGCGACACGTCATCGGGCAACACGTGGTTCTCGGGCACGCTGATCGGCGAGCGCGCGCGCCAGTGGACGAAGATCCTGACCGACGGCAAAGGTACTTACTGCATGACCGCGCAGGAAGACAACGCGACGTATGAAGCGCTCAAGCGCGCGGCGAGCGTGAAGCGGGTCGACCTGTCGCGCGTCGCGGTGCTGCGCACGGGGTCCGATTTCGACCGGCCGTATGTGGGGCAGACGAGTACAGACAACCTGCTGAACTACGCGGACCAGGGCGGCTTCGCCCCGGCGACCGAAAACCTGTATCGCGCGGGCAATCCGCTCGTTCAGGACATCGTGACGCACTGGGGCGAATGGCGTGACGGGGTGCCGCGCCGGTAAGGGCCGGAAGTTGACTCGGCCGGCGGTCAGTGCGCGTGCGGGGCCGAACGGAACGGCGTCCATACCGGCGTGGTGTCGTCCCAGTGATCGAGCGGCGAAGGGAGTTGATCGTTCATCATGTGCTCCTGCAACTAACTATCTAACTGACTGACTCGGCGAGTCGTCGACAGGGAAATCGCGACGCCGCGCACGGGGCAACCCGTTGCGCGGCGTTGCGCGTTTACCGGCCTCCGCCGGCGAGCTGGTTGCTTTCCGGCGTCGGGCGATACGGGCCTTGTGCCAGTTCGAGCCCTTGCGGATACGAGTTGGCCTTGCGCAGGTACGCGAGCGTGCCGTCCTTGCGTGCTTGCTCGACTTCCGC
Organism: Burkholderia sp. Ac-20345; assembly: GCF_017104825.1. NCBI lineage: Bacteria > Pseudomonadati > Pseudomonadota > Betaproteobacteria > Burkholderiales > Burkholderiaceae > Burkholderia > Burkholderia sp. Ac-20345. The sequence continues at coordinate 2,648 of NZ_JAAGPO010000054.1, forward strand.
GCTTACTTCGGCGCGGGTGCGCGGGCCGTAGTGCTGCGAGTACCACGACGTGTTGCCGTAGTCGCCGGCATGCGGCGTACCCGAATCGGCGAAGGCCGGTGCGGACACGGCGAGCGTGAGTGCGAGGGCGGAGAGAAGATGGCGGCGGTTCATGGCGTAACTCCTGTCATTCGGAGCTGGCGCTGGAGCGCTTACTCCGGTCCCATCAAGCGGGATCTGTTCGATGCGCAACGAGGTGCGCGACAGGGTTTACTCTAGGTATCTGTTCCGTCGCGATAAATGCGGCAGATGCGAATTGAATTGTCGTGTCAGTGGAACAATCGACATCCGTACACCTGGCAGGGTTATGCGGAAATCGCCCGAACCCGCTTGCAGCGGGCCTCGCACGGGAGCGACGACGGCGCGCGGCGACGCATGCGGACGATTGCGTCGCATGGCACAAAGGTTTGCTGCGGATTCAGGAAGGATCGGGTGCGCCGGGCGGGAAACGGGGCGCGGAGGCGGGGCGACGCGCGGGCCTCGCAGCCCGCGCGTGCAGTTCAGACGATTACGCGACCCACTCGTTGATGACCGGCGTGTCGAGCGCCGGCGCGCGTTCAGCTTCCTCGAACGTGCGCTTGCTGCACGTCGCGTCGAGGCTGCCCTTGCCGCTCAGCAGCGGGCAGCGGTCGAACACTTCGGCCACCCAGTCGACGAACACGCGCACCTTCGGCGACAGATGACGGCTGTGCGGATACACGACCGAGATCGGCATCGGCAGCGGCTTGACGCCCGGCAGCACTTCCTTGAGCCGGCCTTCGCGCAGATGCGGCAGCACCATGAACAGCGGCGGCTGGATCAGCCCGAAGCCTTCGATCCCGCAGGTTACGTACGCATCCGCGTCGTTCACCGACACGATGCCTTCCATCTTCATCTCGACTTCCTTGCCGTCGGTCAGGAACGTCCAGTCGATCGTGCGGCCGGTGCGGCTCGAGAAGTAGTTGACGGCCTTGTGCTGGCTCAGGTCGTCGATCGATTGCGGCTCGCCGTGGTGCTCGAGATAGTCGGGCGACGCGACCGTCACGCATTCGAACAGGCCGACCCGGCGCGCGACGAGCGACGAGTCCTGCAGTGCGCCGACGCGGATCACGCAATCGACACCTTCCTGCAGCAGGTCGACCGGCCGGTCGGACAGGCCGAGCTGCAGGTCGATGTCCGGATAGCGCGAATGAAATTCGCACAGCGACGGAATCACGAGCAGCCGCCCGATCGAACCCGGCATGTCGATACGCAACTTTCCGTGCGGCTTCCGGTTGTTCGCCTGGAAGCTCGCCTCGGTTTCCTCGACGTCCGCGAGGATCCGCACGCATCGTTCGTAGTACGCGGCGCCGTCCGGCGTGAGCGACAGCCGGCGCGTGGTCCGGTGCATCAGCCGCACACCGAGGAATGCTTCGAGATTCTGGATGATCGTCGTGACGGACGCTCGCGGCAAGCTGAGCGTTTCTGCTGCCTTGGTGAAGCTGCTTGTATCGACGACGCGAGTAAACACCTGCATGGCCTGAAGCCGGTCCATCACAACCTCCGCAATCTAATGAGCCTCCGGAACAACAAGGCTGCGCTACCTCGTGGGTAAACGCAGCCTCGGATTGTTCGGGGGCGTTGAATTGTGTTGCCGGATTATAGGCATTTATCCCAATGTCTGCCGGACCCAGAATTCGTTCCATCTCGAAATGGATGCTGCATCGTCATGGACGCTTCTGAATTCAGCAAATTCCTGAAGGCCGCATTGCCCGCCCAAGCCATGGCGGGCGCGGCGCTGACGGTCGCCGAAGTCGAAATTCCCGGCTACGCGCAGGACATCGTGCTGCGCCTCTACCGCCGCCCGGACAAGACCGGGTTGCCAGTAGTGCTTTATTTCCACGGCGGCGGCTTCGTCCGCGGTTCGCTCGAAGACGCCGATTTCGCCGCGCGTTTTTTAGCAGAACGCTTACCAGCGCTCGTAGTGTCGGTCGATTATTCGCTCGCGCCGGCCTTTCCCTTTCCGGCCGCGCCGGAGGATGCGTATCGCGCCGCCGTATGGGCCGCGACGCGCGCCCGCGCGTTCGGCGGCAACCCGAAGAAGATCGGTGTCGCGGGCCACGACGCGGGCGGCCAGCTCGCGAACTGCCTCGCGTTCATCGCGCGCGATCGCGGCGAAGTGTCGATCGTCGCGCAGGCGCTGTTCGGGCCGATGCTCGACCCGAGCATGACACGCATCGGCGACGCCGATCGCCTCGCGTCCGACATCACCGCGCGGGAATGCGCGGCATGTTATCGCGCGTATCTGCCGCAGGCCGCGCAACGCATGCACCCGTACGCGGCGCCGCTCGAATCGGTGCGCCTCGCGGGGCTGCCGCCGACGCTCGTCGTCACCGCGCAGAACGACGTGCTGCACGTCGAGGCGGAGAAATATGCGGGCTGCCTGATCTCGTCGGGCGTGCTCACGCAGGTGATCCGCTATCCGGACATCACGCACGCCGCGCTCGCGACGCACGAAGCCGCCTTCGAGGAAGCCGTGCGCTTCTTCCAGTGCCGCTTCCAGGCGCGCCAGCCGAACCGTTCCGAATAACCAAAACCAATCCACGTTTACTGGAGATCCACATGGCCATCCTACGCACCTCCCGTTCCCGGATCGCGACAGCGGCGATCGTGACGCTTGCCGTCGTCGGCCTCGGAACGTTCGGCGCAATGCGCGTGAACGCGAACGCACCCGATAAAGCGGCAGCGCCGCTGCCCGAAGTCGACGTCGCGACCGTCGTGCCGCAGACCGTGACCGACTGGCAGAGTTATTCGGGCCGCCTTGAAGCGGTCGAAAAGGTCGACGTGCGCCCGCAAGTGTCGGGCACGATCGTCGCGGTGAACTTCAAGGACGGCGCGCTCGTGAAGAAGGGCGACGTGCTGTTCGTGATCGACCCGCGCCCGTACCAGGCCGAAACCGACCGCGCGGCCGCACAGCTCGCGGCCGCGCAGGCGCGCAACGGCTACGCGCAGACCGACTGGCAGCGCGCGCAGCGGCTGATCGGCGACAACGCGATCGCGAAGCGCGATTACGACGAGAAGCAGAACGCGGCCCGCGAGGCGACGGCGAACCTGAAGGCCGCCGAAGCCGCGCTGGAAACGGCACGCATCAATCTCGGCTATACGCGGATCACGGCGCCCGTTTCGGGCCGCGTGTCGCGTGCGGAAATCACGCTCGGCAACGTCGTGTCGGCCGGCGCATCGGCCGCGCCGCTGACGACGCTGGTGTCGGTGTCGCCGATCTACGCATCGTTCGACGCGGACGAGCAGACCTACCTGCAATACATCAACGGCGCGCGCAACGGCCGCAAGGTGCCGGTGGAGCTCGGTCTCGCGAACGAAAGCGGCTACTCGCGCAGCGGCGAGATCGACTCGGTCGACAACCGGCTCGACACGTCGTCCGGCACGATCCGCGTGCGTGCACGCTTCGACAATGCCGATGGTGCGCTCGTCCCGGGCCTCTACGCACGCGTGAAGGTGGGCGGCAGCGCGCCGCACGAGGCACTGCTCGTCGACGACGCGGCGATCAACACCGACCAGGACAAGAAGTTCGTGTTCGTCGTCGACCAGCAAGGCCGCGTGTCGTACCGAGAAGTGCAGCAGGGGATGCAGCACGGCAACCGGCGCGTGATCGTGAGCGGCCTCGCCGCCGGCGATCGCGTGGTCGTGAACGGCACGCAGCGCGTGCGCCCCGGCGAACAGGTGAAGCCGCACATGGTCCCGATGACGGGTGGTGACGCGCCGTCCGCGCCTTTGGCGGACAACGCGAAGCCGGCCGCACCGGCGAAGGCGGATTCGTAAGCGGCCCGCCGCTTCGTATCCGCGTTCAACCAGACAGAGCCACACATGAATATTTCAAAATTCTTTATCGACCGGCCGATCTTTGCAGGAGTCCTATCGGTGATCATCCTGCTCGGCGGGGTGATCGCGATGTTCCTGCTGCCGATCTCGGAATATCCGGAAGTCGTGCCGCCTTCCGTGATCGTGAAGGCGCAGTACCCGGGCGCGAACCCGAAAGTGATCGCCGAGACGGTCGCGTCGCCGCTTGAAGAGCAGATCAACGGCGTCGAGGACATGCTCTACATGCAGTCGCAGGCGAACAGCGACGGCAACATGACGATCACCGTCACGTTCAAGCTCGGCACCGATCCGGACAAGGCCACGCAGCTCGTGCAGAACCGCGTGAACCAGGCGCTGCCGCGCCTGCCGGAAGACGTGCAGCGGCTCGGCATCACGACGGTGAAGAGCTCGCCGACGCTGACGATGGTGGTCCACCTGATCTCGCCGGACAACCGCTACGACATGACCTACCTGCGCAACTACGCGCTGATCAACGTGAAGGATCGCCTGTCGCGGATCCAGGGCGTCGGCCAGGTGCAGCTGTGGGGTTCGGGCGACTACGCGATGCGCGTGTGGCTCGATCCGCAGAAGGTCGCGCAGCGCGGGCTGTCGGCCGAGGACGTCGTGCAGTCGATCCGCGAGCAGAACGTGCAGGTCGCGGCCGGCGTGATCGGCGCGTCGCCGTCGCTGCCGGGCACGCCGCTGCAGTTGTCGGTGAACGCGCGCGGCCGTCTTCAGACGGAAGACGAATTCGGCGACATCGTCGTGAAGACGACGCCGGATGGCGGCGTCACGCACCTGCGCGACGTCGCGCGGATCCAGCTCGACGCATCCGAATACGGGCTGCGCTCGCTGCTCGACAACAAGCCGGCCGTTGCAATGGCGATCAACCAGTCGCCGGGCGCGAACTCGCTGCAGATCTCGGACGAAGTGCGCAAGACGATGGCCGAGCTGAAGCAGGATATGCCGGCCGGCATCGACTACAAGATCGTCTATGACCCGACGCAGTTCGTGCGTTCGTCGATCAAGGCCGTCGTGCACACGCTGCTCGAAGCGATCGCGCTGGTCGTGATCGTCGTGATCGTGTTCCTGCAGACCTGGCGCGCGTCGCTGATTCCGCTGATCGCGGTGCCGGTGTCGATCATCGGTACGTTCTCGCTGCTGCTCGCGTTCGGGTATTCGATCAACGCGTTGTCGTTGTTCGGGATGGTGCTCGCGATCGGGATCGTGGTCGACGATGCGATCGTGGTGGTCGAGAACGTCGAGCGGAACATCGAAAGCGGGATGAACGCACGGGCGGCGACCTACAAGGCGATGCAGGAAGTGAGTGGGCCGATCATCGCGATCGCGCTGACGCTCGTCGCCGTGTTCGTGCCGCTCGCGTTCATGTCGGGCCTGACCGGCCAGTTCTACAAGCAGTTCGCGATGACCATCGCGATCTCGACGGTGATCTCGGCGTTCAACTCGCTGACGCTGTCGCCGGCGCTGTCGGCGATCCTGCTGAAGGGCCATGGCGACAAGGAAGACTGGCTCACGCGCGTGATGAACCGCGTGCTCGGCGGTTTCTTCCGCGGCTTCAACAAGGTGTTCCATCGCGGTGCGGAGAACTACGGCCGCGGCGTGCGCGGCGTGCTGTCGCGCAAGACGCTGATGCTTGGCGTGTACCTCGCGCTGGTGGGCGCGACCGTGCTCGTGTCGAAGGTCGTGCCGGGCGGCTTCGTGCCCGCGCAGGACAAGGAATACCTGATCGCGTTCGCGCAGCTGCCCAACGGCGCATCGCTCGACCGCACCGAGAAGGTGATCCGCGACATGGGCTCGATCGCGCTGAAGCAGCCGGGCGTCGAGAGCGCGGTGGCGTTCCCGGGGCTGTCGGTGAACGGCTTCACGAACAGCTCGAGCGCGGGCATCGTGTTCGTCACGCTGAAGCCGTTCTCGGAACGGCATGGCAAGGCGCTGTCGGCCGGCGCGATCGCGGGTGCGCTGAACCAGAAGTACGGCGCGATGAAGGACTCGTTCGTCGCGGTGTTCCCGCCGCCGCCGGTGCTCGGCCTCGGTACGCTGGGCGGGTTCAAGATGCAGATCGAGGATCGCGGCGCGGTCGGCTATGCGCGGCTCGCGGATGCGACCAACGACTTCATCAAGCGCGCACAGCAGGCGCCTGAACTCGGCCCGTTGTTCACGAGCTACCAGATCAACGTGCCGCAGCTCAACGTCGATCTCGATCGCGTGAAGGCGAAGCAGCTGGGCGTGCCGGTGACCGACGTGTTCAACACGATGCAGGTGTATCTCGGTTCGCTGTACGTGAACGACTTCAACCGCTTCGGACGCGTGTACCAGGTGCGCGTGCAGGCCGATGCGCCGTTCCGCCAGCGCGCGGACGACATCCTGCAGCTGAAGACGCGCAACGACAAGGGCGAGATGGTGCCGCTGTCGTCGCTCGTCACGGTGACGCCGACGTTCGGCCCGGAAATGGTCGTGCGCTACAACGGCTACACGGCGGCCGACATCAACGGCGGCCCGGCACCGGGCTTCTCGTCGGGTCAGGCGCAGGCCGCGATCGAGCGCATCGCACATGAAACGCTGCCGCGCGGCGTGCGGTTCGAATGGACCGACCTCACGTACCAGCAGATCCTCGCGGGCGATTCGGCGATGTATGTGTTCCCGATCAGCGTGCTGCTCGTGTTCCTCGTGCTCGCGGCGCTGTATGAAAGCCTGACGTTACCGCTCGCGGTGATCCTGATCGTGCCGATGAGCATTCTGTCGGCGCTGACGGGCGTGTGGCTCACGCAGGGCGACAACAACATCTTCACGCAGATCGGCTTGATGGTGCTGGTGGGGCTGTCGGCGAAGAACGCGATCCTGATCGTCGAATTCGCACGCGAGCTCGAACACGACGGCAGGACGCCGCTCGAGGCCGCGATCGAGGCGAGCCGGCTGCGGCTGCGCCCGATCCTGATGACGTCGATCGCCTTCATCATGGGTGTCGTGCCGCTCGTCACGTCGACGGGGGCCGGTTCGGAAATGCGCCATGCGATGGGTGTCGCGGTGTTCTTCGGGATGCTCGGCGTGACGCTGTTCGGGCTGATGCTGACGCCGGTGTTCTACGTCGTGCTGCGCACGCTCGCGGGCGGCAAGATCCACGTCGCGGGCAAGGACTCGGCGGGTTACGGCGTGCCGGCTCCCGGCGTGCCGGCATCGGATGCTTGAGGACAAGAAGATGAATAACATGCACAACACGAATGGCCTGATGCGCTTCGCGAAGGTGGCGGCCGCGAGCACCCTGCTCGCGACGCTGCTCGCCGCGTGCGCGGTGGGCCCCGACTACAAGCGTCCGGATGCGCCGACGCCCGCCGCGTTCAAGGAAGCGCCGACGCTCGCCGCCGGCGAACAGGCCGGCACGTGGAAGACGGCCGAGCCGTCGGACGGCACGCATCGCGGCGAATGGTGGAAGGTGTTCGGCGACCCGGTGCTCGATTCGCTCGAGACGCAGGCGCTCGCCGCGAACCAGAACCTGAAGGCCGCGGCGGCGCGAGTCGAGGAAGCGCGCGCGGCGACGCGTACGGCACGCTCGCAATGGTTCCCGCAGATTGGTGCCGGCTTCGGGCCGACGCGCCAAGGGGTGTCGTCGGCGTCGCAGTTCCAGCCGCAGGGCACGGGCCCGACCAACGCGACGCTGTGGCGCGCGCAGGGCACGGTGTCGTACGAAGCCGACCTGTTCGGCCGCGTCGGCCGCAACGTCGAGGCGTCGCGTGCCGACCAGGCGCAGAGCGAAGCGCTGTTCCGTTCGGTGCAGCTTGCGCTGCAGGCGGACGTCGCGCAGAACTACTTCGAACTGCGCCAGCTCGATTCCGACCAGGACCTGTACCGCCGCACGGTGGAGCTGCGCGACCAGGCATTGAAGCTGGTGCAGCGCCGCTTCAACGAAGGCGACATCAGCGAGCTGAAGCGGCGCGTCGTATTTGCGGCTGATTCTGCGTCATATTTGACGCGCCGGTCGGTTTCTACTGGCGATATCGAATTACGCGCGTAGAAACGCGCGCACCCTCTATTGATCGCCGAGCAGCGACGACCGAAACGCGGGCTCCCACGTGGCCAGCTCGGTGTCCTGTTCGATACGTGGGCAATTCCCCCTCTCAACGCGCGCCAGCGCCTCACGGAACAGACGCAGCCCCATCGGAGCCAACGTCCGCCGCCATAGCTCGGCCGGCGTGTCACCGGGCCGCACATGCGCCCAATCCTGCAACGCGATCGGCCCGGTGTCCGCGCCGTCATCCAGCCAATACAGGGTGCCGCCCGTAACGGCCTCGCGCATGTGGATTGCCCACCGAATCGCATCACGGCCGCGATGACGCGGTAGAAGCGACGGGTGGTAGCCGAGCGCCCCCAATCTTGCCCGTCGACGAGCGGTTGCCGAAATGAACGCGTGTGCGTGCGCGGCCAAAATCAGGTCCGTTGACTGCGGGATTGCGTCCGGCTCGACGCGCCGCGACACGACGGTCGGGATACCGAGTCGGTGGCCGACGAGCGCCAATCTATCGTTAGCGGCCGGCGCGATCGCCGCCACGACTTCATGCCCCTCCACGACACACTGCTCGAGCAGCTCGGCCGCGATCCATTTTTGGCCGACGATCGTCAAGCGCATTCGGCGTCCTCCCCGAGATATCGGAAGCCCTGAACCGCGCGGAAGTGGCCGCCATAGGCAGCACCCGGTGCTGACGCGTCGCCGCGCCGCTGCCGGCTGTCCGCCAGTGATTTAAGGCTTCTGGCGCGGCTTTCCCCGTACAGGTGCGCTGAGACTTGCGTCCAGCGGCGGTCGCGTCTCAGCGCGGCGGCCAGCCCCGGATGGCTGGTATGGAACAGTGAGCGGAGCGGCAGCTCGTAGCGGTTGCGCCCTGTCGCCCATGCCTCGCATACGGCGTTCAGGAATCGCATACCAACTCCGGCACCTTGCCATTCCGGCATGACGACGAGCCGGCACGCTCGCGCTTCGACAAGGCCCTGACGGGTGGTGACGGCAACGTGTGCGACCGGTTCGTCGCCGACCCATGCCACGTAGTTGGTCGCGGCCATCATGCGCGGCATCTTCAGATAGTGATGCGGCTCAAAACGCGGCCAGTGCCGCCAGTCGGTCTCTTCGATGTCGAACGTGATGGGCGGCCGTCGCCGAAGACGCCCCCGTTCAAACTGGCCGGTCGCGGTGTCGAATACCCAATCCGGCTGTAGCCAGTCGAGGATGTCGTAGTGGCAGGAAAGGAGCACCACGCGCCCACCGGTGCGCCGCCAAGCCTTCGCGAATGCGCCCGCGCCGATCCTGGCAATCTGTCGGTCGACCACCGACGAAAACTCGTCGACGACGGCGATCGGCGGCGCTTCGCATACGAGCCGGGCCAACATGGCGCGGAACTGTTCACCGTTGGACAAGACGCCGAATGGTCGCAGCCAGGTCGGGACGCTCCCGAGACCTACGGCGGACAGCGAGGCCGTCACCGCATCGAACTCGCCGCGCGGCGCGATCGCGTCCACGATCGGCTTGCGCGCCGGCCATTCGGGCGCGTAGATCGGCCCGATCTGGCGGCCGATGCTGGTCTTACCCGAACCGGACGGCCCGACAACGACCCCGATCTGCCAGCCGTCGTCGTCGATCGGCAACTCGGCGTCCAGCTCGAACCGGCTACCGTCGTCGACGTTGAACAGGGATTTCACGCGGGCAGCGCGGTAGCTACGCGGATCGGGGCAGCGGTGGCGAATCTGAAACTTCATACGCACACCACCTTCAGCTTGTACCCCTGACGGGTCAAATCGCGATAGACGCGCTGCCGGTCGGCCTCGTCAGCGCAAAGCACGATGACGCCGTATTTGGACTGGTACTTGAACCCGTTACGCCCGTACGGACGCGCCGGGCGCGATTTGCTGGTTGCCATGCGGCTTCTCCGAATCAGGCGCTCGCGGGCGCTCTGACTGGAGGCTCTCGGCCTTCAAAACATTGACTGCTTTACAGCGCGGACACTTGATACTCAGTTCGAGGTATCGGCCCGCACCGAGCTTTCGCGTACAGCGGCCGCATCGGATTTCAGGGAGGTGACACTTTTGCATAGGTGAAAGACCGTTTCATGTATTAGAATCAGCCCCGCCTGCCGGCAGGCAGCGGAGCCTTGGCCTCTTCACTGGTTGGTCCAGTGTCGCGGTGGCCGCCGTGAAGCCACTAACTTCACGGCGGTCGCTCTGTCTCACGTCAGGACGGCCAAACCACCGCCTGAATTGCCGCATTGTCTGCCGCCTGTTCGATGGCGAGCGACAGTTCCGCCTTCGTCACGGCAAGCTTTCCTACTGCCGTGCCAGCGTCAAACCCGACCTGCTGAATTTGGCTTGCCGAATGGCTGCGCAGCGACCACGCGCCTTCGCCGTCCGAACACAGATACGGCATCGACCAATTCGCGGGCGTGATCGGCAAGCACGACGTCGTCACAGCCTGGTGCAGTTTGTCGAGGTCGGCGGGCAAGGCCAAATACGTATGCGCCGATCCGAGTGCGGACGACTGAAACCCCGCCGCGATCGCTTTGTCGTAGGCTGATTGCACAGCCGCCCGTGCCCCCGATCGCTTCACATCCAGCTCGACCGCGTTCAGCGGTCGGGTGACCCACTGTCCTTGCGCTACGTCGGCGACAACGATGCTATTGACGTCGGGTGCGTCCGGCGGCGGCGTGGTGAGACAGTACGGAATCGGTGCGTCGTCCGGCACAGCGCCGGCATAGGTGAGCATTTCCGGGAAGTAGATGTATTTCATCGTGGCGCGGCTGGTGAGGTTGAGAAGGCGGTCAGCTTTAGATCAGACCGGCGCTCTGGCGGTGTCAGCAGCGAGAGCGGTTCCGGGAGGTGTCGCGCTCAACTGCGTGATCGACACGACACCCTGCAATAGCAGCGGCGTCTGGTTGACCGAGCCGAGAACCTTCGAAAAACCCAGCCAGAGTTCCCAATTCGAGTCCCACGCTTGTACGCCGCTGATCACGATGCTGCCGAGCGACCCAGAAACGCTTTGACTTGCGATCGGCAAGCTCGGAAACGCCCGAACCGCATACTGAAAAATGCCGGGCCACTTGTACACGGTGCCGATGGCCAGCGCTACCTGCGCCGGCAGCTGAAACGTATCGGTACTCGGGGCAATAACATTGACGCTTCCATTGATCATGTATTGCCCCTGCGGAAGCGTCAGCGTGCCGTCGCTGTTCGCCACATACTGGAAGCCGTTATAGGCCGTCGTGCCGGCGTGGAAGTCGATTTGATAGTAGCCGCCCTTATCAATCCCCCGGGCGCCGTTCTGCTGCGCGCTGTGACCCAACTCGATCATGAGTGTCGGCATAACCGACAGTGACGCGGGCTTGTTCAGAATCTGCGCGAGTCCGCTCTTTGCGTTCCAGTCTGCATTGACGCCTTTGAACAGCTCGTTCAACGCGTCCAGCAAGTCATCGAGGCGATTGGGAGTCGGTGTAATGCCAGCCGCCTGACAAATACGCAGCATATTGCCGAGCATGTCATTCGCCGTTGCGGCGGCGAATGGCGTGCCGTTGACACCGGGGCCTGCGTCTTGCCCCCATCCGCCGCCGCCGGTGGGCGGTACGGCTTGACCCGACGCGACACCAGGAGGTGACGCCAATGAATTGTGCGGAAAACCTTGCATAGTCAGCTCATGATCGAAATATGGGAGGTGTGCTTCACCACACGACTGCCTGGACGTCGCTCGTGGTCGTCGCGGCCGAGATTGCAGCCTTGCGAGCTTGAAGGCGCTGGAATGCCGTCCAGCCCTGCGCGAGCATCGCGCCATACAGCCCCTTCAGGTCGGCCAAAGTCAGCGACACTTGCGTGTTATCTGCCGCCACCCAATAGAATCCGTCCGGAACCGATCCGGCCATGTCGTAGCCTTGTGTCGCGGTCTGCAATACCCGCTGGCTTGCTACATCGGCGTCAAAAGCTTTCGTCACGCCGGCCGCAGTCGTGAAGGAAACGGGTTGCTGAATTGCGACCGAATACGCGGCTTGCAACATCGCGGCTTGTTGCGCCTGCACCTGAGCGAGTGTCGGCGCTACGGGCGCGGGCGGTGCCGGCGGCGACGTCAGGCCGTCAGCCGGAACGGTCGCGCCAATTTCGGTGATGGTGTGTCGGCTGCCGTCCGCGAGCCAGTAGGTCGTCCCTCGAAAGTCGGACAACACGTGCCACTGGCCGCCAAGGATCACGGCGACTTCATTCGCGCCGATGTCTGGCCTGTTCTCGGTAGTTGCGACCACCGGCGCAGCGGCCGGCGTCGACGACGGTGTCGCCGGCGACGCCGGCAAATTTTGCACAACCCACTCGCCGTTACCCCACACAGCGACGCTCAACGTCGGATCGAAATTCGGTGGCGGAACGGTCGTCACGCCCGGCGGCAACAGCAAGGAACCCGGCTCATTCGGATCTTCCTGAATCGCGGTCGTTCCGATCAATACGCCCTGTGCGTCGCACTGATACGCAGTAACAAGATTCGTCATGGTGTTCAATACTTGATGATGTAGTTCACGGCAAGGTTCTTGCCGCGCGTTTCTGACGCGCCGGCCCCTTGAATCGATATGCCGGTGGCGCTGCCATAGATCCCGATATTGGTCCCGCTCGCGTAAATGCCGATGTTGCTTCCGCTCTCGTTCGTCGTCCCTGTGAATACGCCGTCGTTACCGGTATCAAGCGTGCCGCCAGTAAGTGCCCCGGAGCCATTGGAATCAACGTTCTGCGCGATCACCGTGAAGCTGTGTGCGTGCTGGTAGTCGGCGACACCGTGGCCGTGGGACGGATCGTTCACGCCATGCGAATGCAACGGGTCGCTGATGCTATGGTTGTGGTACGCGTAAGCATCGGCCTGGTAACTACCAAGAGCGCGCCCGGAGTCGAGCCCTCGGCCGTTGTCCAGGCCGCGCAAACTGACGCCACGGGAATCGGGCAAATTAAATGTCGACGCGCCGTCCCCCGCACCGTATGTCGTGCCGATTTGCCCGAACAGTGCCGCGTAGGTTGCGCGTGACACAGCCGCGCCGTTGGCGAGCAGGAAGCCGGCGGGCACCGCGCCACCGAAAAACGGCAAGCCTGCTCCAGTCGGCACAAAGGTGCCGAGCTGCGACGTGAAGGCGACCCCAGTCAGCCCTAGGTTGGCGATCGCCTGCGCCCGCCATGCGGCCGGCTTTCCCGCTTGATCCACAACACCCGACACATACTGATCGAACGGATCGGTTTGCTGGAGCAATGTATTGATCGCGGTCGTGACCGCGTCATCGGCGGCGGCCTGCGCCGCAACGTCGAGCGGCTGGATGACGACCGAGATATTTTGCAGGGGCAATTGCCCGTAGCCGACCGTGATGGATGCCGTGTACGGGACACCAGGCGTACGCACAACGAGAGCCTGCGCGGGGTCGGACGTGCTCCATACGCCAAACACAACGCCGTCGCCAATCAGCGTCAGCTCGGTCGCACTATACGGCGCTGGCGGGTCTGTATCGAACAACGAATTGATGCGCAGTTGGCCAGGCGCGGGCTGCGACGCCGAGAAGATGGACGAGCGTTCCTGTTCGCTCGTCAACGCGACAGCGGAGGAAGTCAGCGGCGCGGTACCTGAGCCCAACGCAATCGCGCTGAATTGCACGTCCATGCTTCGCTGTTGCGCGCTGATCAGCGCGTTCATACCGGCGAGCGTCAGTGTCAATGAAATGGTGCGTTGACTCATGGTCTTCTTAGACGAATCCGTATTGGGTCATGGTGACGGGGAATGGCGAACCAAGGGTTTGCATCGGAAAATCGACGGCTGCGAACTCCGCGATGATGTGGCCTTGCTCTTCGCCGTTGGCGATCATGGCGATACCGGTACCGAGCCCGATGCCGGCGCTGCTCGCGGTCAGCTTGAAACCGCTGCGCCCGTTCTTCCAGAAATTGACGACGCGAGCGATTTCCCCCCAGCGTTTCAGGTCGAGCGGCGGCGCACCGTCGGGTTGATCGAGCGTATCGGCGTTGAGCACAAACGTGTACGGCGCGCCCTGCGGCGTCTGCCGAAACCATTCCGTCATCGTTGCCGTGACGCCGATGATCGTTAGAATCCGCATGACCGGATCGGGCGCACCGTGAATGCGGTGTAATGCGCCGGCCTGTTTCAACAGCGCGCGCTTTTGCGCCTCCGTCGTCACATACGCCCAGCCGGCGTCACCAAGCATGCGCCACTGCTCGGCAAGTGCCGGCAACGCGTCGGCCGGCACTGTGTCGAAGTCCGCCACGACAAGCGGCGTGAGGTCGATGTCGACCGCCGATGCACCGATCGTTTCGAGTGCGCGGGCGTTTAGGTCGCGTGCAAGCGGTGGCACTAGCAGCGATGGATCAACGAAGTCTGTCATGTCAACCGTCGGTCGAGCCCGCAATCGTGATCTGAATGCCGGTGCAATGACCCCATTGCTGCGGCGTCAGTACCGCGTCGGCGGCCGGCTGGATGAGATTTACCTTGTAGACGCCGTAGGCCGACGGGCCGTTCAGCACGCCGATGATCTGCTCGCGCACGATGTCGAGGCCGAGCAGACCTTCTCGCGCAATGACATACGTCGCCGTCGCGCTGTTCGCCTGCGTAAGCGCAATCGACTGATCGGCGGTATCAAGCAGAATCAACTCCGCCACAATCTGATAGTCGACTTCTTCCGCGTCGAACACCTGCACGAAATCAGTCAAGGGGCGTCGATTGGTCGCCGAGCACGACGCCAGCACCGCGTCTTTAATCGCCTGAGACGGAAGCCCCGTCCTGGTCAGCGGATACAGATACACGCAGCCCGGCGGAACGTCGTTGGCGGACCTCAATGCGTTGTTGACTAGCTCCAGCGCCGGGTACTGCACTGAAACGTCGACGATACTCGGGTCAGCCGATCGCGCCCAATAGACATAGGCGCCGATCGGCCCTGTCGTTGAGAAGCTTTCCGGTGCGAGAGCGATGCGCTCCCGATAGTTGTCGTCTTCTTCGTCGTCGGTGCCGTTTGCGGTGGTGGTCGCATTGTTGGCGACCGTGATATTCAGACCAGCAATCGTTCCGATAAGGCCGTTGATCTGGCCGGCGACGAAGCCGTTCGCGGCGGTGCCGGCCACCGTACACAAACCCTGCACCGTGGCTGTCGTATCTGTCGCGGCGACCTGGGCATCGGCTGCTGTCGCGAACACGACGTCGGAGCCGACCTGCGTCCCGGCCGGCAACGTGATTGCGGAACCCGGCGCATCGAACGTGAACTGCAGCGTGCACTGCGCAGGCTGCGCGAGAATCCGGTGGCAGTCGACGTTTTCGCCCAACATGTCCAGCACGGGCCTACGCGAATACCGAACGAGGTTCAGCTTCGCCGCGTCCTGGATGGCTTCGCGCAGCAGGCTTTCACGATACGAGTAGACGTTGATCAGCAAGCGCTCCGCTTGCGCGGGATACAGCGTCTTACTGGTAAGTCCCTCGTACATCGCGACCATGTCGGCCGTCACCTGAGACGGATTGCGGTCGATAAAGCTCGGTACGGGCAGCGACGGATCAAATACGCTCATGATGCGAGCCTCCCAAAGGCAAGGTTCGTCACGAAGATGTCGTTCGAGTAGGCGGCGGCGACTTGCCAACGGATACCGACCGCGAGCTTCGCGATATCCGAAGGCGCGACCGACACCTGGACAAGGTCAAGCCTTGGTTCCCAGCGAGCGAGTGCAGTCCGGATCTCACGTGCGATATACGGGCGCGCGATGTTGATCGGGTAGTCGATGTAGCGGTCGACGTTACTGCCGAAATCGGGGCGGTGTGGGTCGCTGCCGAGCGGCGTGTGCAGGATGATGGTGACGCATTGGCCGATGTCGTCGACGTCGGTCACAACCTGACCGACAGCATCGGCAAGCAAGCCGCCCGAGGCGGCTGTGGCTTGAGTGGACAGCGCAAGCTGAAAAAAGCGCGTCTGGATGGTGGTGGTGTCGGACGATTGCATGATCCGGAGTATCCGGAACCATGCGCGCGCCCGACAGTAACGCGAGTTCTTGTTACGAGGGAATCGGCTTGGACGTGGTGCCGCCTTCGGGGTCGTCGTGCTCGTGGTCGTGCAGGCTGACGTCCCCGGCCTTGACGTCGTTCTCGGCGAGAATGCTACCCGGAATCACGGTGCTTGCGCCAGCCGCGCCACCGACGCCGCCTTCGAGCATCGTTGCGCCCTTTACGCGAAGGTTGCCGTCGATGACCGTTTCCCCGGCTTTCAGCGTCGCCGTTCCTCCAGACGTGACATTCAATGCACCGGCCACATTGATATTTGCGTCGCCCCCAATCGTGACGGTCGTGTTGCCCTTGACGTTGACGTCCAGCTCGCCGGTCGACCGGTTGTACGAGAATCCGCCGCCGTCTTTAAACAGCCAGCCATACACGTCGCCAGACGACCATGGCACGCTATCGGCCGCCGAGTAGATCGCGCCGAGAACAGTACCGTCTTCAAGATGCTCGTCCATGATGCAACGCACCTGCTCGCCGGCATCCGGCGTCCAGAATGCCTTGTCGTCCTGCGTCTTCGGATAGCACACCGGGAGCCAGAAGCTTTGCACCCCGATGTCCTCGAACGTCACACGCACATTGCCCGCGCCGTCGACGGCAGACACGACGCCCGTCTTGAAGCGAACACCGCCGGTGGCCGGCCCGTGATTGTCATGCGCCATTTGCCGCGTCCCTAACTCGCTTGAGTTCAATTTCGGTTGAATACCCGCTGCCGCGCGAAAACTCATGCTTCGACTGCGAAATGAAATATTTGCCGCTCAATTTTCCAAAGTCTTTAACCAGAATGTTGACGCCGGCAGCCAGCTTTGTATTGCCGTACAGCGTGAGCGTTGCGCCGGTCTGATCGTCGTTCGCCCGCTCAAGCGCGGACTGCGCCTTCGCATTCGCCTGGCTGTCGGTCTCGGCCCGAACGTTGAGGTTCAGCTCGTCGGCGCTGTAATGGTCGTACGCCGACAACTTAGACGACGGATCGGCAACCCGCTTTTTGCGTACGTGCTTCGCGTGCGGGTCGTGCCACGTCACGGTGCTGGCCAGGTAGATCTCGTGCACCTTGTCGCGGAACGAGTACTTCGTCAGGTCCGAGCGGCCGATGACCAGCACATGCTGCGCAGCCTTCAACGCGCTACGCTTGTAGAAGGTCATGAGGCCGCCGCGAATCGAAAATTCATATCCGTACTCAATCGAAATTCGCTTCAAAAACACCAGGTCGGTTTCATACGCTTGCGTCACGCGCGTGATCTGGATTGGCTCGATCTTGCCTGCAAGCTTCAGCTTGTTGCGTTTCGCGACGGTCGCCGCGATGGTCGCGAGCGTCACGTTCTCGTATGCGCGTGCCGTACGACTACGGACAGCCTTCTTTACCCCCGCACCCAACGCCTTGATACAAACCGTGTCGGGCGGCCCGTCGAGCGTTATCTCGTCGATATCGAAGGTGCCGCACGGCAGCAGAGGCTGGCCTGCGTAGCCGATCGATACCGTCAGCGTGTCGCCGAATGTCGGATACCACGCGTCCATCCAACGTCCGTCAGCGTCCTCTAGCGTCAATTCGACCGAGTCCGCTTGACCGCCCATGTGGTCGGTGTAGTGAACGTCCGTCAGGTATGGCGCGATCGCCGCGCTGATGTCCTTCTTCTGATAGATCACGATGATAGAGCCGGACGGAACAATGACGTCGGCTGTCGGCACCAGCAACGTGGCGGCTGATTCGGGCGCTACTGTTTCCATGGCGGCAGATCCTGATTGGTTTGTTGAGCGTCGACCTCATCGAGGGTCATGATCGGAATCAGCAACGTCAAACCGGCGGGCAGTACCGTCTTGATGTCGGCCGATGGATTCGCGGAGATGATGGGGCCGTACGCGGTGGGATCGCCGTAGTAGTGCCACGCGATCGTGTCCCATCGCTCGCCCGCGATCGTGACATGCCGCATGGCCTGAATAGCTGTAGTCATACTGTCGTCCTCAGTTGCGGCAAATCGGGGCCCGCGCGGCGCGCGGCGCGGGCTTCGCGAGAACTGTCTTCGGCGGGGTCGAGACGCCACCGCCTGACCTCGATTGCGCGGCGGTCGGCGCTTGCGATGCAGTCTGCTCGACCAGGACAAGCGGCACGACATACTCGCGCAATGTGAGCGAGCCTTCGGCCCAAATCAGCGTGCCGTCCGGAAACGTGTGGCGCGCCGAAATCGAACAGTCGGCCGCAACGAACGTTCCCTTGAAGTCGCCGTTTCCAAGGTGCAGTGGCGCGGCGGTATGACTAGCGATGAGCCGCTGAAGCTTGAGCAGCTCCGACTCCGGATCGCAGTAGGCCGCGTGCAACGCGATCGTCCACGTGATCTCATCCAGGCGGTCGCCCGTCCACTGGAGCCGAGGCTTGCTGCCGATCAGCTTGTGTTCGCCATAGTCAGCGCCAAATTTCGTTTCCCATGAATTCGGGTACGTGATGACGTCGAACCCGACGTCGCCGAGTAGCGCGAACTGGAGGCGCACACCGAGCGAGCTGAGCAAGTCCTGTGCGTACTGGGATGCATAGCCTGCGGCCGCGTTGGAAACCGCGTTGACGGTCTGCTGGAGGGCAGACGTTGCGATCGAAGTGACATCGAATGCCATATTGCTCCTCAGAACGACGTGCGCGCGTTGCTGGCCTGCCAACGCTTCATGAGCTTTTCGAACTCGGCGTATGACGTGCGCATCGCATCGCCCACCTGCTCGCGAACATTCGGACCGCCGGCGACGTGCAGCGTCGGCGCGAAATGGATGACGTGGCCGCCGGTAGACTGGCCGCCCATAGTGTCGGACGGATGACCAGCCTTCGCCGCGGTTGCGAGCGCAGTATTGACGCGATGCCCGGTTGCCGCCTGAGCGGCGGCGCCCGCCAGACGTGCGGCCGTGTCCTGGACCGAACCCAGCTTGCTCAGCATGCCAAGTTCCGCACCTTCGCCGATGTTCTTACCGAACCCAATGAAGACACGGCTCGGCGAGTGAATGCCGAGCGTCTGCGTGAACCACGTCTTGATGTTGCCGCCGAGTTTCACGATCGCATCACGGGCGGCCGCCATCTTGTTGCCAATGCCCGATATCAACCCCGTCACGATGTGTTCACCGAATTCGAGGAACTTCGCTTCGAAATTGAGCAGACCCGCCCACAGTTTCCCGAAGGAGCCCATGATCTTGCCGAGCGCCAGGCCGAACGATTCGCCCATGCTGCGCGCAGCGCCGCCCGTGTCGTCGACGGGTTTCAAAAGCTCGGTGGCCCAGTGCCACAGTTGCTTGAACCAACCGACTACCACGTTCACCACGGGCATGAACGGCTGGAACACTTTCGCGAGCGCCGAACCCAAATGCGACAGCGCCTGGCCGATCGCCGAAAAGCTCGGGCCGAGACCCCTCTTGAGGCCCGTCCAGAATCCGGCGAAGAACGCCTTGATAGGTTTCCAGTACTTGTAGATCAGGACACCAACGACGACGACGGCCGCCGTGATCCAGCCGATACCGGGAATCGCGAGGAACGCGGAACCGAGCGCTCCAAGGCCTTGGATAATTGTCGGGATGACTGCGCCCAAGCCGCCGCCGTTCATCGACAGCGCCATCGCAAAGGATCGGATCATGGACGACACGCCAGGAATGCGCGTTCCCACTTCCAGCAAGCCGGAACCGAGTCCCTTGCCAATGCTCTTGATCGCTGAGAACCCACCGCTGCCGAGGCTCCCCAGGTGTCGGAGGGGCGCACCGGCCAGCTTCACGGCAAAACCGGATGCCAGTGCGATCGAACCGAGTGTGGAGAGCACGACGCCGAGCCCCCCGGCAATCAGGAAGGTCCACTTCGCGAACGTCTTGTGGTGATTGATCCATTCGCGCATGTCCGCGATCCCGTCGCTGAGCTTGTCGAGATACGGTTCCAGCATCTCCAGCGCCGGCGCGGCCCATGCGGCCAGCGCGTTGGTGACGTTACTGCCAAGCACCGTCATGCGGTTCTTGAAGCTCTGCATCGTGACGCCGATCCGTTGATCGATACTCGCCTGGTCATCCAGGCGCTTCAGCGAATCGGTGTAGGCGTCGACACCGTTCTTCGCGAGCAGAATGGCAGCTCGACCATGTTCCGCGCCGAACATGCCGTTGAATACGTCGATCACCCCACGCTGGCCGCCCGACTTCATGAGCTTCGTGTACATATCGGACAGCGTGGTCACCATATTCTGGATACCAGTGCCGTCCTTGCCGCCCTTGAGCATCCCCTGGGCGTCGAAGAAGCTGACATTGCCGAGACCGGCCTTGATCATCTCTTCCTTGGCCGCGCCCCGCATGCCCTTGCGCGCCATCATGAGCTTGCGCGGTCCCGACGACAGATCCGACAGCAGTCCGCCGATCTCGGTACCGGCCTGCGAACTGGCGATACCCATCCGCCCGAGTTCGACCTGGAGCGCGCCGATCCCCTTGGCGTTAGTTAGCCCGGTCAGTCCCAATGCATTGATGTTCGGCGACGCGTATTTCATGAATTCCAGCTGCTCGCCTGGCTTGATGCCGCCCGCGAAGCTGATACGCTGGATCAGGTCGGCCGCCTTCGGCAGCTCGTTCCCCTGAAGCTGGTACGCTTCGCGCACCTTTGCCGTCATCTCGCCGGCCGCTTCCGGCGACATCTTCATCACGACTGACAGGTTCGCCGCGGCATCCAGTGCGCCGCCGAGCAACTGCTCTTTGGTCGTGCCGAGGTTCATCAGCGCCGTACCGACTTCCGACACCTGCGCCGTCGTCATCGGCAGGCGCGCGTCGATCTGCAAGACCTTCTCTTTGATCGCATCGAACCCGTCGCCGATCTTGCCCGTCTTGTCGAGCGACGCGACAGCCAGGTCGTTCAGCGCGGAATCCATTTCTTCGAAGGCGTGGATCGGCTTTTCGACGAAGTGCATGATCTCGCCGCCGACCGCCTTCGACGATGCGCCCAGCGCGATCATGCGATTACCCATCGCGTCAAGTGCCGTGCCCAGGCGTTGCAGGCCGTTCATCCCCTGCGCGACGCCCTGCGAAAGCGAGTTCGTGAAGACCCGCAGCGGCCCGCTTGCCGAGTCGGTCAGACTCAGCAGTATTCCCAGCTCGAGCATGTTGCTCATACGTCGTCGCCCCTGAAATGAAAAAAGCCGAAGCTCATGCGTCTTCGGCCTTCCTGGTGCTTTCGATCTGCTCGGCGGCCAGCTCCGACCAGTCGATCAGCTCCGCGATATCGAGTGCGTTAATCTCACTGGGCTGGAACCTGAACCACCGTGCCAGCAGCCCCCCCGCCTTGCGCAGCGACTCTCGGTCGATCAAGCATCTTGCGAAAGGCGGCCTGGACGCGCTGATAGTCGCCCAGATCCATGTTTTCGAGGTCTTCGGCCAGCACCTGCTCGTGCGAGATGATGCCCACGAGCGCGAGTTCTTGCGTCACGCTATCGTCGCCGACACGCTGCGCGGCTTTCAGATCGCGAACCTTCGCGCGACGCATCGTGATGCGGTCGATCTCGCGACCGTCCGCAAGCTTGAACGGTTCGCGCAGCGGGACAACTACGCCGCCGTCCGGCGTGCGTGTAGCTGTCGTGGTTTGACCTTCCTCGCCGGGGTGCGCCGCACCTTTGGCTTGATCTTCGACTTTCATTTCACGCTCCGATGTTGGCGCGGTAGAGCGCCAGTTGATCCTTACCGCCGACCTTGAAAATGTTGGACATGAAGTCCAGCTCCACGATGTCCTGACCGTTCAGCTGCTGCTTGATGTAGGACGCCGTGAATTCGCTTTGAAATTCCGCGTTGTCGTTCTGCTTGAACGAGCCGGTCGGAATTTTCTTCATCGTCACGGTAAGGAACGTCACGAGCGGCACCTGCTGTGTGCGGCCTTGGCTCGTGTACGTATCCACCGACGACCGGCATTGCAGCGACAGCGACGTGAACGGGTTGGCGAACTTCAACCACACGTCGCTGTAGAAGCTGTTCCACTTGACCTTGCCTTCGAGCTTGTCGAAGCCCGCCGGCAACATGATCGTGCCGACCATACCCACCGCCTTGTGCTCGGTCTCTTTGACCGTGATGTCCGGCAGCGAAATCTCGTCGGCCTTGCCGAGCTGCGAATTACCGCCGAGGTACAGGTTCGCGTTCGTAATTCGGTTGATCAGGATCGAAGTCATTGCTGCGTGCTCCCGAGCTGATTCAGATAGTTGATGTTGACCGTCGCCTGATACGTGATGCGCTCGGCCGGCGGCGGCGGCATGAAGTCATACGAGAGCTGAATCCAACCGGCCGCCAGCTCGGTGGCGGGATTCAGCGTCGGATCGAACCACGCGCGGCCATCAATGATCGCGCCGTCACCGACCAGCTTGCGCAGGAAGCCGTTCGCCGACTCAAGGATCGCATCGATGTCGCCGTTGGATATCGGCTTATCGACGTACTGGAGCGTGAAGTACTCCAGACTCTCCTCGATCACGTCGGCGGTGCGGCGCACGCAAATGAACTGCGTCGGTTCCGTGGACGCCGGAAACGCAGCAGAACGGTTTCCCCATAGACGGTAACCTGTGCCGTACGACGCAAAGATGGTCATGATCCCGGCCGCGTTCAGCAGGTTCGTGTCGCTGTTCGGGTCGTTGATCATTGCGTAGATCGGGCGCTCCAGGCCAAGGACGCCGCCGAGCTGGTTGTTCGACGCCGAGAACCAGTAACCCAACTGCTGGTCGACCAGCGCCTGAAGACCTGCCGCACGCGCCGATAGCGGCTCGATCACATTGGCGTTTGTCGTTTCGTCCAGCACCTCGACATGCGGGTAGCACAGGGCCGAGCGCTCGCTCGACGTGAAGAAGTTCACGACACCGGCCGGCCCGCGCGCTTCCACCGCCTGCTGTACGGTGAGACCGGCCGGTGCGTCGCGGTACGAAATCGCGCGAATCTTGCCGGCGACGGTCTCCAGTGCCGACGACACCGACGCAAACGTTGAGTACACCGGTGCGATCAGCAGCTTGGCGAGGTAACCGAGGGTCGAATAGCCGTCGAGCAGCTTCTGCATGCCGGTGCGCAGCCCGGCTGCGTCGATGCCCCCGATTATCTCGGCCTGCGTGACTTGCGACGGATCTGCGTAGCTGTAGGACGCGCTCAACGTCGCACTCCGTGCGATCGCGCCGGTCGCGACGCGCGTGACGATGCCGTTCAGCGTATCGAGTACATAGTCCGTGCCGGGCTCGTAGGTTGTCGCCCCGTCCGGGCTCTTGATCGCGCTGGGCAGCGCCGTGACGATGCCGGGGTGGGCAAGCGTCGCGGTATCGGCTGCATTCAGGGTCAACGCCTCGCCCGCGACCGCCGTGTTGTGGATGGCAGGGTCGAGCACGTTGATCACCTGCACAACTGTCGGCCCCTGATCAAAAATCGCCGTCAGGGCGGCACGGATGGTCGCGTTCGGCACGGCCGGGCCGAACTGCGCAAAGTCTCGATCACCCGACACCACAATGATCTGATTCACTGCGCCGCCGACGGCCGTGCCGATCAGGCCGATCACCGCCGTTTTGACAAGCGTGACCGACGCACCGCCCGACTGCGTTTCGATCGTCTCGACGCCATGCAGATAGCTCATGAATCAGTCTCCCTTGATTTGCGCGGCAACGGGCGCGACGGTGGGCGGTACGCCGTTGGCCCCTTCGGGGGCCGGCGCGTCGGAGGGCTTCGTGGACGCCTTCGGTTTGGTCGGCGCGGCCTCCTCGACAGGCGTCAGCCGCTTGAGCGCGACGAGTGTTGCGACGGGCGGGCAGTCGGGCAGCTCGAGCGTCGCGCCCGTATACAGCATGAATTCGTCCTGGCCGATCGTGAGGCCCGTCGCCGGGCCGGTGTATCGATAGCGGGGCATGTCTTTCCCTGGGAAATGGTGTTACTGGCGATTGAAGGAAACGCCAGCGAATGCGCCGGCTTCCGGCTGGTTGCCGAGGTGACTCGGCGCGGCGTCGTCACGGCCCTTGACGATCAGAACAGGCACGCAGACCATCAGCGAGTATGCGAAGACGCCTTCACCGTAGTCGACGAAGTCATCGCGCAGCGGCACAGTGACGTCCGCCGACTGCGGCAGGCGATGGCCGCATACAGCGCCGAACGCCGCCTCGAGCATTTCGTATGCGCCGTCGTTGTCGCGCAACGTTCGCGCGCGAATCACGATCTCGAACTTGAGGTCGTCGTCGTAGAACATTTCGCTCGTCGATCGCACCTTGTACGAGCCGCCGCGATAGATGATCAGCACGTCGCCCGCGCCGGTCATCTTGTAGCCCTCCGGGCGCACCGGCCAGCTTTCGACCTTCAGCCAGGGGCGCTCGTCGTTCATCTTCGTGAACGCCGCCGTGAGCTGCGCGAGCAACCCGTCCTCGATTTCCTTGATCAAGCCGATCATCGGTGTCTCCGCGCGAAAATGTCGTGGCACCGGCCAGACTCGACCATCGCCGCGCCGGGCGACTGACTCGAATCAGGCGGCTCGGTCGCCTGGCCATCGCGCAGCAGCGCGCCGGGAATCTGGATGTCGCCCGTGCTCATGAGCTTGAGCATCTTGATCCAGTCCTCGTAACGTTGACGCGCGTCCTTGATGTCGTCGTGCGGGCGCAGCGCCTGTGCGCAATACATTGCGATCTCGCAGCAGGCGCGCACCAGCACGGTCGGGGTCGACAGCGGCGTGAGTAGAACGACGTCCGTCAACGGCAACACGTACCGCATCCCGAGATAGCCGTCGATCTCGGCGCTGGCGTCATCCAGCGCGGCCTGCAGACGCGTATCGTCGACGCGCTGATTGCGCTCGTCGGAGACGGCGATCAGATCGCGTTCGAGGTAGCGCGTCTGGAGGTCGGTCACGGTCGCATAGCTCATTGCGTCGTCGCCTCTTACTTCGTGCTCGACGGCGAGCGTCGGGCCGGCTGACGCGTCTCCGTCGCGGCCGCATCGGTCGCGGGCGCATCCTCGACGCTCGGCTCGACGCTGAACGGCGAGCCCATGAGGCTGGCGACGATTGCCTCGACGTGCTCATCGTCTTCGCCCTCGACGGCGATCGGAATCAGCGTCACTTCCGCCGACAACCACGGGTCGCCGCGCAGCCGTTCCACTTCGGCTTCAGTCAACTCCGTCAACGGGATCTGCGTCGCACTGCGCGAGAAAACCCGGCCGCCCGCGCGATACGTATCCCGGCCGTTCGTTGCAACGACGTGCAATACGGCGATGATTTTGGTACCCATCATGATCTCCAGGCGTTACGCGAGGTACGGCGCGACGAGCACGTCGGCCAGCCCCTTGTAGATGTTGGTGGTTGCGTTGATCTGCTCGGCGTGCAGGATCGTGCGGGCCTTCCCTTCGAGCTGCGGCGGCACGATCAGCAGCGTGGGATTCACGCCGAGCGCCGCGCCCGCATCGCTCTTGAGACTCTGCATCGCCGCGCGTGCTGCGCCGAAAGCCTCCGCCGTGAGCGTCTGCGCGCTGCGTGCGGCGAGCTGCCACAACCCGAAGCCGACGTTCAGTCGCGCGTCCGAACCGAACACGAGCTCCTTCTTCATGAAGTTGGGCAGGTCGTCTGGCCTGTTGAGCGCCACGAACTGGTAGTCCTTGCGGAACTGAACGATCATCGGCTTGATGACCTGGGACGCGTCGACCAGATACCACGGCACATCCGTGCCGCCCATGTCGTTCGACACGGATTTTTCGTAACCTTGTTCGCCAACCGGGTGATCCGTCGAAAAGAACGGCTGGCCGTCGTAGCACAGTGCCGACTCGCCTTGCTTGAGCAAGCCGTACGACAGCATGTCCGGATGGCGCTTCGCGTCACGCCCCATCTGTGCCATCAGCGGCTTGTAGACACCGTACTGATCATCGTCGATGGAGTCGCGGTCCACGCCGACCGTGTTCTCGAACGGCTTGTTCTTGATGGTGAAACCGTGCACCGTGAGGCCCTGGATCACGCGGTCGCCGAGCCACTCGCGAAAGCGCGTGGTCTGGCCGAGCCACGGATAGACGCTTTCCGACGTGGCCGACTCGGTGCGCATGGCGAAGCGATTCCACTGCGCGGGCGTCTCGTTGAAGGCGTCCTGGAACGACATGTTGAAGGCGAGTGTCAGCGCCCGGAAATTTGCTTGATTGAGTTCCATCTTGTCGGAGGTCTCCGGTTACAGTTCGATCCAGACGTCGCCGTTCGCGTCGATGTCGCGCACGATGCCAGCCGGTGATTGACCGCTCTTGCTGACGGTCGAGTCGTCGAGCGCGTGCGCGGCCGTGCCGATATCCTTCGACGAATACGGGGCGGCCGTGTCGTTTGTGAAGCGGTAGCAGCCACGGCGTACTTCGATGCCGATCGCGCCGTCAGCCATGCCGGTCGTGTCCGTGCGATAGCGGTTCACACCGACGACCGTCTCGGTGGCCGCTCCGGTGCAGGGCGCGGCGAACCCGGTGCCCGAGTCGATCGCGATCATTGCGCCGACGAACGACACTTTGCCGCCCTTGGCGGAATAGGCGAACTGGACGGCTTCACGCAGCGGCGTGTCACGATCCTTGATAGCTGCTGTCATGCGTTACTCCTGTTCGGGTTCGTGAGGTCAGTTCGCGGCGCGCAAGCCGGTCGCGAACTTCTCGGGGTCGACGCCCAGCGATGCGGCGATCTTCGCTTCGTCGGTCGACAGCGCGGCGACGCCGGCATTCTTCGGCGGGATGCCCTTCGTCTGCGTTGCGGTGAGCGCTGCGATCGGTTGCGCGACAGCGAGGAACGACTTCAACGCGGCGATCGGCTGGCTCATCCAGTAGTCTTTCGCGACGGCGAGAATGCGGCCATCGGACAGACCCGCCTCGACCAGCTCCGTGCGCTCGTCGGTTTCGATCTGCTGTGACAGCGCCGCGACTTGGTTCTGAACCAGGACGAACTGATCCATCGGCACGAACTTCGACGGGTCGTGTGCACCCGCTTGTGCGCTCGCGGCGGCGAGTGCCGTGCGCGATGTCGTGAGGTCCGTGCGCAGCGACGTCAGCGTGCCGATCAGCGACACCGACGCTGCGGCCGTATTCGTGTTGCCTTCGTTGAGCATTACCTTGACCTTGTCCAGCTCCGCGCCGATTTCTTGCGCGGTTGCCGTGAGCGGCAGGTTGAGCAGGTAGCGCAGGCGCTCCAGCAGTTCGTCCATCGACTTCTCCGTTGCGTTTCCAGTGGGTTGTGCGGTGAGCGCAGCAAGTGCGCTGGCGGCGATGGCGTCCATGCCATCGAGCGCGGGGGTGTTCGTCAGAGCGACGTTGAGAATCGACAGGACCGCGCCGGTATCCTTGTCGTAGGAAAAAAGTGGGCTCGTGTAGCGGTATTCCTCCGCTTCGATCATCTGTCGCGCGGCGGGCGTCCAGCGGATGCCGGTCGCCCACAAGCCATCCGCGCGCATCTCCAGCGTCTTGAACCAGCCGGCGGCGGGCGCGGGCTTACCGTTGACAGCGGAGCGCTGCACCTGGTGTTCATAGTCGAAGCAGTAGTCGGTGCTGCGCGCGTTCGCGGCGGCGACGAGGCGTGCGCCGATTTCCGGCGTCATCTGCCACGCGGCGCAATCGGCGGGACGATCCGATCCGTCGGCCGCGCGGAACGCGCCCATCGGGAAAACCTGCGCGCTACCCGACAGCGACGACGCAAGGTCGAGCGCGCAGGCTGCGTAGCCGATTGAGGGGGTGTGGGATCGCTTGGACATGTCGCCACTTTGCCAATCGATACGCGCGCTGAAAAAGAACTCGGGTTCTTGTCGGCGATGTGCGAACGACAGCTATCGTGGCGGCACGATGTGAAGGAAGGTACAGCGTCGAAATGGTAGTCGGTCGGGCTGTTTCGAGCAACGCCGCCTTCGGGGTCGCGCTCCTTGCTGTGAGGAGCCGACGCAACGCGCGTTAAACGCGTTTGAAGGCCCCTCGATTCGCTGCGGAGTATCTGCGCCGCTACAGGGGGCGTCAGGCCGTCAGATCGCCTGAAATCGAAAGGCTCGATTCACCGAGCAACAGGATGTGCGGACACGTCAGTGCCCGGCGCGTCGAGAGAGACCGCGATGTGTGATGTGAAGAAGCGACGGCAACTTGCCGACGGCCTGTTTCGGATAGGCGAGAACCCGAGCTTGCCGTCGTGGGCCTATGACGTGTTGCGCGATGCGATCGCAGAGTTGAACGACGACGCTAATGGCGTAACGCGGAATCAAGCGACGAATTCGCGTCACGCACAAACCACCCCTCGATCAAACCAAAGGACTCCTTCCATGCGTCACTCGGGCCCTGCATTTCTTCCAGCGTGGCTCCCTCAATCGCTGCTTCCATCTGCGACGTTGCTTCGTAGAATTTTTTTGCGAGAACCTGCAATTCGGGAACGTCCTGAAGAGACAACGCATATGCCTTCAGGGCAACAACGGATGGCATCGGGTTCGGCCAGCCCTCAATGGGGTAGTCGGTCGGAAGTATCACGCGGCGCGGAATCCTCAGAATTTCAGCGGAAAGTCGCTGAATCCCGGCGCGAGCGTCAAACAGCAGAACAAGAATTTCATACCTTCTTTCGCGCAGAGCAGCGGCGGAATTTTCTTTGTATTGGCGTTCCAGTCTCATTGCTTCTAGGTCTGCTTGAAGCCGCATTGCTTTCCGCGTCGACCGAGCCGAAAGTGCCTGCCCAACCCACACACCAACAAGTGGCATGCACAACGTCACAACAGACATCCACCCCGGCAATTCACTCGTCACAGCCTCTCCCCAATCATTAAATCGCTTCTTGTCGGGCCGTCGACCTTCGACGGCCCGCTCTTTCACGCAACCCACAAGCGCCGCAATCCGCGCACTTCGATTACAAGCCAGCACGCGAGGACCACGCACGGGTCACACACCAGTGCGTCACCCGCGCGATCCGGTTCGGGGCACGGCGGGATCAGTATCCCCGCCACTCCGGCGATCGCTTGCCTCGTCACGATCGCCTGACCTAACCGAGGCACCTGCGGCCTTCGCCGCCACGAGAGCCGCGCTTTCGAGAGCGCGTTTACCCTCCTCGTCAGAGTGGTGGTAGTTGTCGAGTAGCGCTGATTCCCGCCTGTTCGGCTGGGCGGCACTCGAAGCGCCGGGGGTGCGCGAACCGGTGATGACGTAGAGCACGTCCATACCGGCTTCGGCCAACAGCGCGAGTTGAGCCGCCGTCGGCGTCGACGCCCCCTGTTCCCAACTGATCACCGTCCGCTTCGCTGCCTGAGCAATCTCACCGAACGCCGGCTGCGTGAGCTTAAGCCGCTCCCGCTCCTCTCTAAGTCTTACTCCGATAGACATGCTGATATCTGCACCATTTCGTTGACAGGTGCCAATATCTGCACCATAATCAACTTACCTAATCAACTTGACTTGTAGCAAAAAAGCGTTCGTGCGCTTTTTCGCCCCCAACGCCATGCACCCAGAAGACATCAAGGCTTCAATCCGTAAGGCGAACAGTTCGCCCGCCCGGATCGCGCGGGAACTGGACATCTCGCGCAACGCCGTATCACTCACCATCCACGGACGCAGCAAGTCCATCCGGGTGGCGCGCAGGATCTGCGAAGTCGCGGGGCTCGACCCTGAGGCCGCATGGCCCGGTTGTTACCCCGAGTTCCGCGTGAATCCGATCGCCTGCCCCGTTACCCCGGAGAACCGTTCATGAGCCGCGCCCGTGACGTCCATGGCTTTCCGGTAGCCGCTACGCCGATCGGTCCGCCCGCACGGCGTGCGCCCGGTCAATCCGCTCAGCCAGATCACGCATCACGGAGGCGGAATCCTGATGCGCCGTCTGTCGGTCCCGTCCGTCCGCGAACCTTCGCAGCCGCCTACTAAACCCCGGCCCGTCAATCCGGCCCGCCACTTCCAGTTCGCCTATGAGAATCAGCAACGTCTGCCCGATACCGTCCAAAGTACCCCACAGCTCGCGCTGTTCGTCGTCTGTCATGTCCGCGCTCCCGTCCAATGATTCGATGGGCGCATTTTCACTCAACGAAATCGAATTTTACTCTTTCCAATCGGCGATTTGTTTGGAAGCCGGTCGACGGAGGACATTCCAATGAGACGCCGGAACTGGAGCAAGATCATGCCTGGCTCGCTGCTGGAGGCGTTCCGGCTCTGCAAGGACCACGCCCGCGAGGAGCGCGGCCTGTCCGTCGAGCGCATCGCCGACCTGATGGCGTTGACGGCGGACACCGTCTACAAATACTTAGCGACCGGCCGCATGCCGGGGACGTTGATCCCGGTCTATGAGCACGTCTGCGGCGTCCATTACGTGTCGCGATTCCTCGCCGCTTCGTCCGGCTATCTCGTCATCCCCGTTCCGACCGGCAAGGGTGTATCTCCGGCCGACGTCCAGGCGCTTCAGTCGGTTCTGAACGAAGCCGTTGGCGCAATCCTTGAGTTCGCCGCGCAACGTTCCGACGCCGACAAAACCCTCAGCGCTATCCATGCCGGTATGTGCGCGTTGGCGTGGCATCACGGCAACGTCGGTCGGGCCGCGCAACCTGAACTGGAGCTTTCATGAGCACCGTAACCGACAAGCAAAGCCCGACCGCCACTCAACGTGCACTGCGCGCGATCTGGGTCCTCCAGGGGCACGTGGTCGACGGCATGCGCCTCAAAGCGATTGCGTCCGAACTTCAGACCAGCTCGCCTAACGCGCTGCGTGATCTGGAAGCACTGGCGGGAGAAGGAATCGCGGAGCGAATCCCTGGGCGCGAGGAGTACTGGAGACTGACGCCACGCATCGTCAAGCTTTCGCGGGCTACGGCCGAAGAATTCGCGCGGCATCGCGCGGCCATTGACCAGTTTGAACAACGCTACAAGTAAGGGGGAAGGGATGACAACGAAGAAGAGTCCACGGACACGTCAATCAGCAGTGCTTATTGGTGACGAGAATTTCGAGGAGAAGTTGAATCTCGCGAAGCGCGAGAACGCCGAGCAAATGTCGGTCGCACTGAGCAAATACGGATTCGAGGACTACACGATTGATAGGCTTATTGCGGAAGGTGCGCTGCGCGCACGTCGCTTCGTAGAAGACATCCTCGAACTCGGCAGAATCATACTCACCTGTCGCGAGCTGCCCCACGGCATGTATGGGCCTGCGATTGCCCAAATGGGAATCTCGAAAGACACCGCTCGGCGAGTGGCCGGCGTAGCGCTGAAATTCTGGAACCGTGACGATCTGAAGCCTCTGCTGTCGCTGGACATCGGCAAGGTCTATGAACTCGCATTGCTCGATGACGATTCGCTCGCGTCAATGGCCGACGACCCCGAAAAGCTGGACGAACTCGAATGCATGTCGGTGTCGGAACTGCGCGCGGCGCTGCGCGAAGCGCATGAGCAGATCAAAGCCAAGGATGCCGTAGCCGAAGAGATGCAGGGGACCATGCGCAAGCAAAAGGAAAAGCTCGCCCGCGCCCCGAAGCCCACCCCCGAGTTTCTGTCGCAGGAAGCGATTGACGACCTGAACAAGACGTCCGTGGAAGTGGCCGCTGCGGTGACGACCAGCCTGCGTGCGGCGCTTGGTGCGGCGATCGAAGCCGTCGACGCGCACGGCGCAGATCAACTGATTGTCGACCAGGCATGCGCATCGGCCCTTGGGCTCGTGTTCGCTGCCGCGCGCCAGTTGTGCGCCGACTTCGGCCTGCTGCCGCAGGAAGCCGTCGATCCTTCGGCCGAGGGTGATGCGAGCTGGGCGGCAGTGCGGGAGCAGCTCGCGAACAAGAAGACCCGCTGACGGAGCGCTCATGTCTGCGAAACCACAACAGCATGCCGTCCTGGCGAAATACGCGGATCGTCTGCACGACGCGCGTCACGGTACGAAGGGGAAGATCATGGGGGAGCTGTCACAGGAACTTGGCGTGACGCCGCGTGCCGCGCACCGTCTGCTCGAAGACCACACAGTGCGCGATCGCAAGCGCCGTTCGGACGCGGGTGACGTCGCGCTGACGGAACACGAAGCGCGCGTGGTGTCTGCTGCGATGATGGAAACGACGAGCGGCCATGGCAAGCAACGCGGATCGTTGACTGACCTGGTCGAGCAGTTGCGTCGCGCGGGCATGATTCGCGCCGAGCGGGTCGTCACGTCGACGGGTGAAGTCGTCGCGCTGTCGGATACGGCGATCGCACGCGCGCTGCGCGCCTACTATGTGCATCCCGAGCAGTTGCGCCGGCCGACGCCGCACGTGCATCTGTCCAGTCCGCATCCGAATCACACGTGGCAGGTAGACGCGTCGGTCTGCGTGGTGTTCTACCTGCCGACCGGCGGCGTCGGCATCTACGAGCTGAAGGACGGCGTCCACTACAAAAACAAGCCGGGCAACCTCCGCGCGATCGAGGCGTTCCGCGTAATCCGCTACGTCGTCACGGACCATTGCTCGAACGTCATTCGCTGGCGTTACTACCCTCATGCCGAGTCGGGTCAGCATACGGTCCGGTTCCTCGCCTGGTCGATGGGCCGCGAGCGTGCGGGCAATGATCCGTTTCACGGTGCGCCGCTTCACCTGATGGTCGATCCGGGCGCGACTGCGGCCGGGCTGGTGAAACGCTTCTGCAAGCGCCTGGACATCGACCTGATCGTCAACAAACCCGGTAACGCGCGCGCCAAGGGCAGCGTCGAGAAAGGCCAGGACATCATCGAATGCAAGTTCGAATCGGGGCTCAAGTTCGTTCGCGATGAGGTGCGCACCTTCGATGATTTGAATCGGCTTGCGGACCTGTATCAACTGCACTTCAATGCTACCGCGAAGCACTCGCGGCATGGGAAGGCGCGCACGGACAAATGGCTGGAGATTCGGCCCGATCAGTTGCGAACGACACCGACCGAAACCGTGCTGCTGTCACTCGCCACGGACGAGCCCGAATCGCGCACGGTCAGCGGCGATCTGTCGATCAATTTCAAGGCGCGCGTGTGGAACGTGGCGGACGTGCCGAATGTCACGCGCGGCGGAAAAATCGCGGTTCATTGGCATCCGTTCATCCCTGACACCGCAATGGCCGTTATCACCGACGCGGACGGCCGCGAGCATCACCTTCCGCTGCCCGAAATCACGAAGGATGAACACGGGTTCCCGTCAACCGCGGCGGTGATTCGATCGGGTTACGACGCGCACGCCGACACCGTGCTCGAAACGAACCGCAAGGCAGTCAAGATGCTTGCGGCCGGCGCTTCAAAGATCACTGAAGCGGAGGCCGTCTCGAAGGGCCCCAGCTACACGCCGTTCAATGGCACCTTCGATCCGTATGTTGCTGCCCGCGAAGAGACGCCGCCGACAGTCATCCCACGCATCGGCAATGCCTTGGACGTCGGTGTGCCAGTCGTCCACGCGGCGAAGCTGTCGGTCACGATGGCCGCGCTCCAGCTTCAGGACCGGCTTGGCGACGCATGGCGTCCCGACTACTTCGCGTGGCTTGAGCGGCGCTTTCCGGACGGTGTCGAAGAGGATCAGATTGACCGGCTGGCGTCCCAATGGTCGGGGTCGAATACGGAGCGTCGATTGCAAGCATGCTGAAGCTGGCACACATCCTCAAGACACATCAGATATCGATGGCCCGACTAGCGAGCATGCATCCGATGCTGTCGCGAACGCCCATCAGTTTATTGCTCAACCATGGTCACTATCCGGCAAGAAAAAGCGAGTTCCAGTCTGCGGTGCAAGAAGCGTTGATGAAGTGTGGTGTCACTGCGGACGAAGCCGCAGCGGCGTTTAAAAAAACGGTGGATTCGGGGAAGCCCGCGAACCCGCCAATCGAGAACGGCCTGCGGGTCGAAGACGAGGTTGTGATGCTGATTCGAAAAGTTACGTTGAGTGCCGAAGCGCTGACTATGTTTGGCCTGTCGCCCGATCGACTGATGCCGCCGCAGGGAACGAAGGATGTGTTCATGGGGCAGGCATTGCGTCGCGGCTTCGAGCACATGAGCCGGGCCGCACGCTTCGGCGGCTTCCTTGCCTTGATCGGCGAATCGGGGGCCGGCAAATCGACACTCAAGGGCATGCTTGCCGACGAGCTTGGCCGCCACGGCGAGGTCGTCGTCATCGAACCCATGGTGATCGGCATGGACCAGAACGACAAGAAGGGAAAGACGCTGAAGGCCGCACATATCGCAACGGCGATCCTGCGCGAGATTGCGCCGTATGTCCGCCCGGCGCTCACGCTTGAGGCCAGAAGCAAGCAAGTTTATGCGGCGCTGATCCAGGCCAAGACCGACAACCCGAAGCGACGCCATCTGCTGGTGATCGAAGAGGCGCACCGTTTGCCTGTCCCCACGCTGAAGCACCTGAAGAACTTCTACGAGCTGTCGCACAACGGTTCGCCGCTGCTGTCGATCCTGCTGCTCGGCCAGCCCGAACTGGATCGACGCCTGTCGCCGCTCGATATGGAAATTCGGGAAGTGTGGCAGCGCTGCGAGATTGTGCGGCTCTCGCCGCTCGACGGGCAGCTTGCCGACTATCTGAAATTCCGCCTGGGCGCGAAGGCTGCGGCGGCGTTCAAACAGGATGCGATCGACGCGTTGACGGACCGCCTGTGCGATCCGGCGTCGAAGCGCTCGTACCTGTATCCGCTCGCGGTCGACAACTGGATCGCGGCAACGATGAACGTCGCCGCGAAGATCGGTAGTCAATCGATTACCGCCGAGACGGTCGCCGCCGCGTACAAGCGACTCAACGACGAATACCGCCAGTTCTAGGAGGTGACGCCATGTCTGCATCTTTGAAAATCGTTCCGCCGACAGTTGAACGCGCGATCGACGATCAGCCCGTCGTGCTGACGCCGCGCTTCCTCGCGCAGCTTGCGCGCGTCACGCGTGCCGAGCGCACGCTGCGGGAAGCCGGCTTTCACGCTGATCATGTCGACTGGAATGAAGCGGTACCGGTGCTGCACATCAGCACGCTCGCCGAAGGCCAGATTCGGGAACTGTTCCGCCATATCGAGCGGCCGTATCTGCGCAAAGGTGCGGACGGCGCTTGCGTTCATGGGTCGCTGAACGGCGTCAAGGTTTGCTGTGTGGCGCACGGAAATGTGCTGATCTAAACATCTTCTATCTCGATTCAACAATGACAAGCCAAACCGAAACCATTCGCGTCGAAGCCGCCCCGAACGCGACCGCAGACGAACTGCAGAAACAGCTTCACCGTGCAAACGAATCGATTCTCAGCTATTCGGCTCAATGCGCTCACCAGCTCGACATCATCGAGCGCGTGTACGGCTTCGTCGGTGCCGTGCTCATGCTCCACCTCCGCGACGATCGGGCATCTCTCGAAGGATGTCTCGACCAATATCTTGAATCTCGACCGACGCTGCGTGCGCAGTTGCTGTCCATGATCGAATCCGGCTTCACCGGCAAACCGCACTGACTTAACCTGGAGAAATCACATGTCCAATATTCCGGGCGTCAACGCCCAATACATGACCGACGCGCGCGGCCGTCTCGTGCCGGTTGAAGTGATCCGCCCGATCGATCTGGCCCGAGACGAGTTCGTGAAAGAAGCATTCCAGAAGGCGCATAGCGTGAAGGAGCACATGGTCAAGCTGAGTGCCGAGCTGCTCGGTGATATCGACGCGTTCATCGAACTGTCGGCCGAGCGCTACGGTGCGGCGATCGGTGGCGAGAAGGGAAACGTCACACTGACTAGCTACGACGGCTCCATGCGCATCCTGCGTGTTGTGCCGACGACACTGTCTTTCGATGAAGGGCTCCAGGCCGCGAAGGTGCTGATCGACCAATGTGTGCGCGAATGGTCGGTCGATGCCCGCGTCGAGATTCGCGCGCTGATCGAAGACGCGTTCCAAACGGACCGTATCGGCAAGATCGCGACGGATCGTGTGCTGCGCCTGCGCAATCTCGCGATCGACGATCCGAAGTGGAAACGTGCGATGCAAGCGCTATCCGATTCGGTTCGCGTTCAGCATTCGGCCGCATATGTACGCATCGAACGTCGCAGCGAAACGACGGGAAAGTTTGAGGCGATTCGATTCGACCTGGCGGGAGCGTGACTATGGAAAAGTTGACTATGGATTATACGAGCCGCGCTGATGCGCTGACGCGCTCCATCATGGAACAAGCGAGGGTATTCGCAGTCGCCTTTTCGAAGTACACAAGATCAACATCGGCAAGTGAAGAAGTCTCCGCAGAGGTCGATCGGGAACATGCCAATTTGCGCAAACTCGTCCTCAAGGTTTTATCAGAGAACGAACAGACGCCGATGACCGTCGAGCGGCACGAAACAGCGCCAGGCGACGAGCAGGTTTACCAGCACTCATCGCCCAATGCGGCGGGGGCGGACACACACGCGCTCGCGCTGCGCGTTGTCCATGCAGAATCCAGCCGCACGTTGTCACACAAGGACTTCGATATGTGCATGCGGATTGCGAAAGCCGCGATCAGCCAGGCCCCGGCGCGGGTGGCTGAAGACTTCACCTACGCGAGCAAACAGGCAGCCACATGCGCGCTCTGCGGCGAACACAAGCACACGCCGCTTCGCATCGACTGGATGGGCGGCTACGTGTGCCTGACCTGCATCGATCGCGAGCTGGAGCGGAGCAAGGACGACAAATCATGCGCTACCCGGTACCGATGGATGCGAAAGCACGCCCAGTTCATCAACGGAGGCGATGGGGAGGTGGTCATGATGCTCATGGTGTCGTTTGTGACGAAGCATCACGAGATGGACACGGCCTACACGGACGAAGGTTTTTTAGTTAGCGTTGACGCGAGCGTCGATGCCGCAATCGCGGTCCATGGCGAAAACAATGCTCACGACGCAGAGGGCGACGATGACTGAACGTACCCCCGCATACGGTGAGGGTCGGGAGGCGTATCGCGTCGGATACGGCGACAGCGACAACCCTTACGAAGCTGGATCGAACGAAGCAGAAGACTGGTTCGACGGATTCAACAATGAGGAGCGCGCCGCGCTACGCAACGCACTCGACTGATTGCCATGACCTTCGATCAATTCATTGTAGTAATCGGCGTCGTGTTTCTAGCCTATCTGTGCCGGAAAGACCTGCTGCGCATGCTGCGAGGTAAGAAGCGATGATCAACAAAGCGACATTGGCGCGCATTCATGTCGCCAAATCCCAGCTCGGCCTGGACGACGATACGTATCGCACGATGCTGCGCTCGGTGGCCGGCGTCGACTCAGCCCGGAATTTGTCACCCGGCGGTGCTACCGCCGTGTTGAAGCACCTGGAGCGATCGGGCTTTCAACCCACGACACCATCGCGTCGGCCGCCTGCTGCGCCATCAGCGCGCGTGACTGGTGGCTCGCAGGCGGAGAAGATTCGTGCCCTGTGGCACGAGCTACATTCGCGTGGCGCGGTGCGCAATGTGGGAGACGCTGCGCTTGCCGCTTACGTGAAGCGCCAGACTGGTGCCGATGCGGTGCAGTGGCTTAGCACCGCGCAGGCCAGCAACGTCATCGAATCGCTGAAGCGGTGGCTTGCTCGCACGCCGCTCAAACAGGTGCAATCGTGACGGTGTCCGAACTCATTGATGCGCTACGGCGCTTTCCGCCATATCATCCCGTGATTGTCGAATTACCAACCGTCGAATTTGGACCGAACGGAATGAAGGTGGTCCATCACCTCTCGTCCGTTGTCGACGTAACCGGTGGTCGAGATAACACCGTGTATCTGAATGCTAGTGGAGGCTTGAAGTGACCGTACCCGACCGACCAACTTTTCCCGCGCAGCTTCCCGAGCTGCTCGAACACTTCGCGCAGATTGCATACCGCAAGATGCGCGAAGGGTCGGTCGAGCACGCGCCCGCCGAACGCGTTGCACTGAGCATCGTCAACGCGGTTGCGGAGCAATTCGGCGGCGCACAACTCTACATTCCGTTTCCCGAAACGTACATGCGCTCCGAGCGCGATATGGAAATCTTCCGCAAGTACACCGGGAGCTATGCGACGATATTCGAGCTGGCACGCGAATATCACCTTAGTGAAGCACGTGTTCGTCGTATCATCAGGCGCGTTGGCGAAGAGCAGTTTCGCGAACGCCAGCCTGATATGTTTGCCTAAACTCCTTCCCCCGCAGGCGGCGATACCGCCGCCTGTCTCGCAATGACGCGGGTTCTTTCCGCGCGTCTCTCCCCGCAGGCGACTATGGCGTGTCCGATATACACGCGTAGGTGCCCCTATGAAATTCCGGTTGATCGACGATTGGCGCGACGCGCATCGCTTCGGAAGCGTGCGTGCGTCTGCCGTCATGGCATCGGTTTTCGGGTTCGGCCCGTCTCTGTTGTCCGCGTGGGGCGCACTCCCTGACGACCTGAAGGAAGCATTGCCGCACGGATGGTCGCGCGTGATCGCCGTCGCGGGCTTTCTCCTGGTACTGGGCACACGGGTGCTCACCACCGATCGGGGGAGCGATGCCGATCAACATTAAGCGCCCCGGCCCCCGCTCCCTAGCCGCGACGGTCGGCATCGCAACAGCAACGCTGCTCGCAACCTACGTGCCGAAGTTCGAAGGCATGGTGCTCAAGACCTATCGCGATCCGATCGGCGTGCTCACGTACTGCGACGGCGAGACGCAAGGTGCCGTTCTGGGGCGGACCTACACGCCCGACCAATGCCGGGCGATGCTTTCCGCACGCCTTGTGCAATTCGCTGATGGCGTCGACGGTTGCATTGATGCGCCGCTCACCGACTAC
Organism: Burkholderia sp. Ac-20345; assembly: GCF_017104825.1. Taxonomy (NCBI): domain Bacteria; kingdom Pseudomonadati; phylum Pseudomonadota; class Betaproteobacteria; order Burkholderiales; family Burkholderiaceae; genus Burkholderia; species Burkholderia sp. Ac-20345. Next base: position 41,197 of record NZ_JAAGPO010000054.1, read on the forward strand.
CAACGTGCGGCGGCCATCTCTCTTGCCTACAACATCGGCGTCGCTCGATTTTGCGGGTCGAGTGTCGCGCATCACTTCAACGCGAGGGAGTACGCGCAAGGGTGCGCCGCGATCTCGCTCTACAACCAGGCCGGCGGTCACGTGGTGCCGGGCCTGGTCAACCGTCGGCGCATCGAGCGCCAAATCTGCGAGGGGAAAATTCGATGACTTTCATTTACATGCTTGCGAAGCTCTGGCCGTACGCCGCTGGTGTGTCGGCTGCTGTGGTCGTGTACTTCGTTGGACGTCGGAAGGCGCAGGCTGCAGCGGCCAAGACCACCGCCGCCGATCAAGCCGCCGTGCAAGCCGAGGCGACCGCCGTCCAGGTGGAAGCCGATGGCGCTGCGTCCAACGCGGCGGCGGCAGCGGCACAGGTGACGAGCGCGGCGAACGCGACTCAGGCCGCCGAGGTTGCGGCGACGTTGCCGGCGAGCGCGGTTGATGCCCAGCTCGACGCAATGGGCGAACTCCGCAAGGATCAACCATGACCCGGTGTCCGTCTCGCTTCGTCGGAATTCTGGCGTCGATTTCTTCCGTATCTGCGCTTTGCGCGCTTGCCGCGTGCACTACGGTTCCCGCACCCGCGCCGTGTCCGCCGGCCCCGCCTCGCATCGTCGACACGGGCTGCACGTGGGTTCACTCAATCTCCGTCAGTCCGGCTGATACCGAACCCACCAAGCGGCAGATTCTCGCGCACGATCTCGCCTATCGCGCGAACTGCCTCGATTCCAAAGCGGAGCCGAAATGAAGTACGCCGACGCCAGAAGCCAAATTCAGGACGGCGACTTGATCGCGGTTCGTTCCCGTACTGGGGTGATGCCGGCGTTGATTCGCACGGTCACGCAGTCGCCCTATACGCATACGGCGGTAGCGGTTTGGGTCGGCTCCGATGACGCCCGTCGTCTCCTGGTTGCCGAGAGCAACGAAGGCGGCTGCTCCCTGTCCCCGCTGTCGCACTACGCCGACATCGACTTCGATGTGTTCCCGTGCCCGGTCGATCGGCCGGCCGCACTTGCGCATCTCTGGGGGCTGGTCGGCGAGCCGATCGCGTATGGCTACGTGGACCTGCTGCGCATCGCAGGGAATCGCCTGCTCGGCGTACCGTTGCCGCCGCCGGATACCGAACGCCTGATCTGCTCTGCGCTGTCGGCCCGGATCTTTCAGGACGCGGGGTGGAAGCCGGTCTATCTGCCGACGATCCCGGCCCCGGACGATGTTGTCCAGGCAATCGGTGTTCACCCGGCGCTGGAGGTCCGTAGTGCCTAGCGAAATCGACATTGGGTGCGATCGCGAGGCGCAGCTGCGTGACGACGCGCTTGCCGAGCAGCTTCGCCGAGGGAGCCACGCGGGGAAATCGGTCGACGACAGCGCGATGTATTGCTGCGAGTGTGAGTCGCCCATTCCGCTCGGCCGTCGAGAAGCGGTACCGGGCGTGCAGACCTGCCTCGCGTGCCAGATTGATCTCGAACGCACTGCGCCGCGTCGCTGACGGAGAGCACCATGGTCTTGAATTACCAACTGATCAGCCTGATTTTTGAAATCGCGCAAGCGTTCGCTACGGCAGCGATCGGCGTCTACGTGTACCTGAGCAACAAGAACAAGGTCACGAACGATCGAATCTCGACACTCGAAGCGGCGGTCGATGATCGCCTCGATACCCATTCCGAACGGCTTGCGCGCCTGGAAGCTGCGGCCGAGCACGCGCCCACTCACGATGACATCGGCAAGCTTCACGGCCGCATCGACGATATTGCGCAGGGCGTCGGCGTGCTGACCGGCGAGGTCAAGGGTGCGCGGTCGACGTTGACGCTAATCGAACAGCACCTGCTTAACGGGAGCGGTCGATGATGAAGTACGCAGAAATGGTCGAGGAAGATCGCCGCCTGGTGATTTTGCGCGTGTTGCTCGAAGCTGCCGCGTTCGGCACGAACATCGGCTTGCTACGGCAATTCGTAGAGGCGGCCGGACACACGGTATCGCTGGATCGATTGGCCGCCGACATCGCATGGCTTAGCGAAATGAGCCTGATCGGCGTCGAAAACGATGTCGTGCGCCTCACCGCGCGCGGCGGCGACGTCGCAACCGGCCGCGCTCGCGTGCCGGGCGTTCGTCAACTGCGTCCGGGGGAGTGACATGCCGCCGCGCTCGAAAATCGTCCAGCTTCCGCCCAAGGTCAAGGAATGGCTGGACAGGCTGCTGGTCGATAGCAACTTCTCCGACTATTCCGGTGTCACGGCGAGCCTGAATGAGGCGTTGAAGTCGTACGGCTTGAAGGTCGGCCGATCCAGCGTGTACGCGTATGGCAAGACGTTCGAGGACAAGCTGCAATCGCTCAAGCTGGTCACGGAACAGGCCCGTGCCGTGGTCGCGGCTTCGCCCGACGACGATGGCGCTGTGAACGACGCGCTTGTGCGGCTGACGCAGGAAAAGATGTTCGACATTCTGATGAAGATCGACGTCGACCCCGAGGAGGTCGACCTTCCGAAGCTCGCGCGTGCGGTTGCCGATCTCGGCAAGGCATCTGTCACGCAGAAGCGCTGGCAAGCCGAAGCGCGTCGACAGGCGCTCGAAGATGCGGCTCGGGAAGTGGGTAGCGTGGGCAAGTCGCTCGGCCTGACGGATGACGCCGTCAAGGAAATCAAAACCCGCATTCTTGGCAAGGCCGAGTAATGTCAGTGCTGCTGCCTTACCAGCAAAAATGGGGCGAAGATACGTCGCCGGTTCGCGTGTGCGAGAAGTCGCGGCGCGTCGGCTTGTCGTGGGGCGAAGCTGCCTATTCGGCGCTGGAGGCTTCCCGTCAGGGCGGTCAGGATACGTGGTACATCGGCTACAACAAGGATATGGCCGAGGAGTTCATCCTCGACTGCGCATTCTGGGCGCGACACTTCCAATTCGCGGCCGAGGCGATGGAGGAAGTCGTCATCGCCGATGAACGCGCCGACATTCTCGCCTTCCGCATTCGCTTCGCAAGCGGCGCACGGATTACCGCGTTGTCGTCCAGGCCGACGAACCTGCGCGGCAAGCAAGACCGCGTGATCATCGACGAGGCCGCGTTCCATGACAACCTCGACGAGCTGCTGAAAGCCGCGATGGCGCTGTTGATCTGGGGCGGCACGGTGTCTGTCATCTCGACGCACAACGGTGTCGACAATCCATTCAATGAGCTGGTGAAGTCGATTCGGGAGGGGCACAAGCCGTATTCGCTCCACCGCATCACGTTCGACGAAGCGGTCGAGCAAGGGCTGGCGCGTCGCGTATTCGAGAAGACAGGCAAGGTATGGACGCCTGAAGCGCAGATTCAATGGTGCGAAAGCATCCGTGCGTTCTACCGGCCGAATGACGCAGAGGAACTGGATTGCGTGCCGGCGAGCAGCGGCGGCGCCTATCTGTCGAGCGCGCTGATCGAATCGCGCCAGTCGGACAAGTGTCCCGTGCTTCATTTCGTGTGCCCGCCGGGCTTCGAGCAATTGCCGGACGCCGAGCGCGAATCGTTTACGCGCGACTGGTTGGAATCCATCGTTGCACCCGTGATCGAGACGCTGCCTCGCAACGTGCGCAGCAGCTACGGCATGGACTTCGGCCGCACCGGCGACCTTTCCGTGATCGCGCCGCTGATCGAGTGGCACGCGCTTCAGAAGGAAGTCCCGTTCCTGGTCGAAATGCGCAACGTTCCGTTCAAGCAACAGGAGCAGATCCTGTTCTGGATCGTCGATCGGTTGCCCCGATTCGGATGCGGCGCGAACGATGCACGCGGCAACGGTCAATATCTCGCCGAGGTTGCGATGCAACGATACGGCGCGGCCTGCATTTCTCAGGTGATGCTCTCGAACCAGTGGTATCTGGAAAACATGCCGAAGATGAAGGCGGCATTCGAAGACGGCACGCTCGCGCGAATTCCAAAGAGCGATGACGTGAAGGCCGATCTGCGCGCGCTCGTCGTCGACAAGGGTATCCCGAAGCTTGGGGAAGGCTCACGAACCCGCTCGAACGGCGTCCAGCGCCACGGCGACGCGGCCATTGCGATCGCATTGGCATGGTATGCCGGCTCGCTCGACGGCGGCCCTATCGAGTACTACGCCGTGCCGAAGCGTCCGGATCGCCAAGGCGGTAATTCAATGCAGTCCGACGAGGATCGCCTCGTCACGTCCGGCGGTGGCCGGGGAGCTTGGTAATGGCACGTATCGTCGACCAGTTTGGCAGACCCATCGAACGCGCGGTGCTAGACGAGCCGCAGACCGTCAAGGTGCCGTGGCTGACACATCAGATTGCCGCGCATCCGGCGCGCGGCCTGACGCCGCAGCGGCTGAATGACATCCTGCAGGAAGCCGAGTTCGGCTTCCTGATTCAGCAGCACGAGCTGTTCCGCGATATGGAGGAGCGCGACGCGCACCTTTATGCGGAGATGATGAAGCGCCGTCGCGCCGTCACGAAACTGGACTGGGACGTCCAGCCTCCGCGCAACCCGAGCAAGGAAGAAGAAAATCTGACCGCATTTGCGCGGGAAATGCTTGAGGACATTCCCAACTTCGAAGACCTATCGTTTGATTGCCTGGACGGAATCGGCAACGGCTTTTCCGCGCTTGAGCGAACTTGGACGCGAGTCGAGAACACGTGGGTCGCCGAGATGCATGAATGGCGGCCGCAGTACTGGTTTCAACTCGACCAGGCGACGCGTACCCAAATCCACTTGCGTGACGGCACGCCGGACGGCGCGCCGTTGCAGCCGTTCGGCTGGATCTTGCACCGACATAAGGCAATGTCGGGATACACGGCCCGCCAGCCGCTGCTGCGCGTGCTGGCGTGGCCGTATCTGTTCAAGAACTATGCGGTCGGCGACTTGGCCGAGTTCCTCGACATCTACGGCATTCCGATGCGGATCGGCAAGTATCCGCAGAACGCGACCGACGAAGAGCGCATGAAGCTCATGCGCGCGGTGCGCGATCTCGGCCACAACGCGGCTGGCATCATGCCGCAGTCGATGGCGATCGAATTCATGGATGCCGCGACCGGCAAGGAAGGGCCGTTCCTTGCGATGATGAACTGGTGCGATCGCGCGGAAAGCAAGGCGATTCTCGGTCAGACGATGAGTGCAGATGCGCATTCGTCCGGGCTAGGGAGCGGCAACGCGAAGCTGCACGGCGAGGTACGCACGGACATTCGCGATGCGGACTGCAAGCTGCTCGCCGCGACGCTAACGGCCCAGCTCATCTATCCGCTTTTGGCGCTGAACAAGGGGTTCTCCGATATCCGGCGCTGCCCGCGTCTGGTCTTCGACGTCTCGGAGGCCGAAGACATCGTGACGCACGGCGAGGCGCTGCCGAAGCTTGCGGCCATCGGCATGCAAATCCCCGTCAAATGGGCGCACGAACGGCTTCGTATCCCGCAACCCGTCGACGGCGAGCCAGTCCTGAAAATCGATGTCGCGGACGTGCAGCCGCTGCGGACAGTCAAGGGCATCGCCGCAGCGTCGGCGCAAGCTCCCGCGACCACGCCGGCCGCGCCCGCATCGCGGCCCGATTCGGTGCAAATCGAACTCGACAAGGCGCTCGACATGCTCGGGAAGGATCTCAGCGGCCAGGCGCATGAGTTGGTGCGCCCCGCGCTGGCGGCGGTCACGAACAGCGCCGACTTCGACTCGGCGCTCGCTGCGCTGTCGGCCGAACACGCCGACGTCGACGCGACGCTGTTGATCGAAGCACTCGCGCGCGCCATGTTCGTCGTCGACATCATTGGCGTGGAAGCGATCCGTCGCATCGTCCAGCCGGGCATCGAAGGTACATAACCGGAGGACACATGCACGGATTTGTGTTGATTCGAGGCACGTTCGTCATTCCGGAATCGTTCCGGTTTACGAGTGAGGCGTGCAAGGGCCAGACGTCTACATGGCAGGACGATGCCGGCCGGTATCACGCGTTCGACTTCTGGCGACGCCAGGGCTGGCGCGTGCAGCCCGCGTTCCTGGAGCTGGTCGATTGAACGCTGCGACGCTCTTCGCGGCGTTCAAGATGCCGCCGACGCAGGCGGTTGAATTTCTGCGCTCGAAGGGCGTCGTTGTGTCCGATAGCTGGATGGACGTCTGGCGAGACGCACATGCACGTGCATTCACGGTCGCACAAACGGCCGGATCCGATGTCGTGGGCGATATCCGCGACGCACTCGTCAAAGCCGTCAACGACGGCGAGACCTTCGCAACATTCAATCGAAATCTCGAGCCGACGCTGGTTGCCAAAGGCTGGTGGGGCAAGGCTATCGACCCGGAGACGGGCGAGATTACGAAGATGTATCCGGGCACGACGCGGCCGGTGTCCTACGGTACGCCTGCGCGGCTGAAGCTGATCTATCAGCAGAACGTCCAAACGGCGTATATGGCGGGTCGGTATCGCGGGATGATGGCGGCCGTCGACACCCATCCGTACTGGCAGTACACGGCCGTGATGGACAGCCGAACACGGCCGGCCCATGCCGCCATGCACGGCCGGATTTTCCGGTTTGACGACCCTGCATGGGGCGTTTGCTACCCGCCGTGCGGCTGGAATTGTCGGTGCCGCGCCATTCCGATGTCGGCCGCCGAGGTTCAGCGTCTTGGCTTGCCGATCGAGAGCGCGGCCGGTCACATTGAGGAAGTGCCGGTTCTCGACAAGGCCGGCCAGCCCCGCGTGCTGCCCGATGGCCGGCCGATGACCGTGCGGCAAATCCGATTGCCTGACATGCCGCGACCGTTCCGCCCTGACCCCGGATGGGATTACAACGCGGCGGCCAACTACCCGAATCTGGAGGCGGCATGACGTCGCTCAAAACCGAAATCGTCGGTGTGCAGCAGCTGCGGGCCGTGTTGAACCGCGTCGCGGAGCACGCGTCGAACGCCGCGCCGGCAATGGCCGGCGTCGCGGCCGAAATGCTGCGGCAGACCGAGGAAATTTTCGCGAAGGAAGGCCGAAACGTCGGGCTTGATCACGATTGGGCCGACCTGAGCGATGTCACGAAGCATCGGCGCGCGCTCGCGCAGTCAGGCGGTCGGCAATACGGCAAGAATGGGCGCGAGCTGAAGCGCTATGCCCGTGCGCTGGCCGGCCCGATGAAGATACTTCAAGTTTCCGGCCGCTTGGCCGCAAGCATCCAGCCCACGTCGAACTCCCACGAGGCCGGGTTGACGACGAACCTGGCATACGCGGCGACGATGTTCTACGGCGCGAAAAAGGGGCAATTCGGGACTGATAGACGGAATCATCCAGTTCCGTGGGGCGACATCCCTGGTCGTCCGTTTTTCCCGGTTCGTGCGGCAGGATCTGGGTTCAGGTTGACGAATCAGGCCGAGCGGTCGGTAATCGAGATTCTGGAGCACTATCTCGATCCGCTTTGATAGACTGCTGCGCGCAGGGAGGCAACGACAATGCAACGTGACTGGCAGTGCATCCGAACGATTCTTCAGGCGTTAGCCGATACCGCGACGCAAGATCGTAGCCTAGGCTGGGGCGAGGTGCCGCCCTACGACGAGGAAACCGTGTTGTTTCACTTCCGTCTTCTGGAAGAAGCCGGGCTGATCGTGGGGCATCCGCCGGGACAGCCGATGATCGCCGTACGGCCAACCTGGGCGGGCTACGAGCTGCTCGATGTGCTCAATGAGTCGAAGTTCTGGTCGAAGATCAAGAGTGTCGCGAAGGAAAAGGGAATCGCGCTGACGTTCAACACGATCGGCATGCTTGCAGAGCACGTCACGAAGCACTTGCTGCGATAACGGTAGTTCGCATAGGGCAACGAGCATCCCGCGTCCGCCAGTGGACAACGGCGTTGCCCCCACCACAAGGGCGGGGACAACCGCTTCGCGGTTCCGCCGTTGACCACTGTCTCCTCGCGAGCTTTGCCTTCGGCCTGACGCGGCCCGTGCGGGCCTTGTCCCAGAGAGATATACGGGTTCAAAGCGCCAAGACGTCGCCAGAGCCCCGGCCCGAGTCTGTTTCATCTATTGCAATCGTGTTCCAAACACCGTTCACGATCATCCGCCTTTGTTCGGGCTCATTCGGGAAATATGACGCCGAATCGGTGGGAAATATGACACCTCCCATCAGCGAGCTCGACGTGTCGCGCGCGAAGAACGAGCTGGCAACCGCGCAGGCCGATGCGGTCGGCGTCGCGCGCCGGCGCGCGGCATCCGAGCATGCGCTCGCGATCCTGCTCGGCAAGGCGCCTGCGGATTTCGCGTTCAAGGAAACGCCGATCGTGCCGGTGGCGGTGAAGGTGCCGCCGGGCCTGCCGTCCGCGCTGCTCGAACGCCGCCCGGACGTATCGGCGGCCGAGCGCTCGATGGCGGCCGCGAACGCGCGGATCGGCCTCGCGAAGTCCGCGTACTTCCCGAAGCTCGATATCACCGGGGCGTTCGGCTATGAAGCGTCGACGCTCGGCAACCTGTTCCTGTGGTCGAGCCGCACGTTCCTGCTTGGGCCGTTCGCCGGCACCGCGCTGACGCTGCCGCTGTTCGACGGCGGGCGTCGTGCGGCCGGCGTGCAGCAGGCGCGCGCGCAGTACGACGAGCAGGTCGCGAACTACCGGCAGCAGGTGCTCGTCGCGTTCCGCGAGGTCGAGGACAATCTCGCCGACCTGCGCCTGCTCGACGACCAGATCCGCGCGCAGGATGCGGCCGTCAATGCGTCGCGGCGCGCGGCGACGTTGTCGCGCACGCAGTATCAGGAAGGCGAGGTCGCGTATCTCGACGTGATCGACAGCGAGCGTTCGGTGCTGCAGTCGCAACTGCAGTCGAACCAGTTGACCGGCGCGCAGGCCGTGTCGACCGTGAACCTGATCCGCGCGTTGGGCGGTGGGTGGGGCGCGGCGCAGACGGCGATAGGCGACGCGGCGTCCGTCAAGGAGGATGTGGCGGCGCGTTGATGCACCGGCCCGCGACGGGCCGACGTAACGGGTAGTCGATCGAAGCACCCCGATCCGTGGCGACGCGGATCGGGGTTTTTTATTGGCGGCCGGTCAGGCCTGTTGCTCCGGCTTCACGTCCGCACGTTCGGCGATCACCACCGCGTAGCGGCCGACCGCATCGGCGATGCGCTGCGCCAGTTCGGGATCGCGCACCGCTCGCGCGAGCGTGACGCCGCCCGACAGCAGCGCGAGGAGCGCGATCGCGCGGTCGTCGTCGGGTGGGTTGTCCATTCCGGCCGACACTTCGTCGACGATCTGCCGCAGTGCCTGCTCATATGCGTCGCGCGTTTCGTCGTCGGCGCGCATCACTTCCGGGGACAGGCTCGGCAGCGCGCAGCTTTCGCCGAGTTCGCAGGTGCGCCGCGGGCCGAGGTAGAACGACACGAACGGGCGCCGCCAGCGCGCGCCATGCTCGGCCTTGAACGTCGCGACGCCTTGCCGGAGTTGGGCGAGGCCATCGAGGACGACCTGCCGGAACGCTTCGCCCTTCGTTTTGAAATGGCCGTAGAACGCGCCGTTGGTGACGCCCGCCGCCTTTGTCAGCGGACCGATGCCGGAGCCGCCATACCCTTCCTGGCGGAACAGGCGGCTCGCGGCATCGAGGATGCGTGTGCGGGTGTCGTGCTTGTGCTCGACGGAATAACGCATGACAGGCTCGCTTCAGAGCGATCGCTCTTTATCTTGCATAGAGAGCGATCGGTGTCTAATGTATAGAGAGTGACTGATATTTATATCACGTCACCTGACCGATGACCTGACCAGGAGAAAGTGCGATGCCGATTACGCTGACAGTATCCGAAGGGGTGTTCACGCCGGACGACGAGGGGCCGGTGTTTGCCGAGTTGACCGATGCGCTGCTGGAAGTCGAGGGATTGACCGGGAATGCGTTCCTGGCGCCGAACGTGGTGGGCACGCTCAACGTGCTGCCGCGAAACCGGACCTTCGTGCACGGGCGGGCGGAGCCTGCCGCGTTCGTCGAATTGAAACTGCCTGCCGTGGCGCTTGCGGCGCCCGACGCGCAGCGGCAATTCGTCGAGCGGGCGACCGCGATCGTGCTGCGCCGCGCCGGCGGGCGGCTGACGCCGGCGCTAGTGTGGGTGAACGTCGTCCATGCGGTCGACGGCGGATGGGGGATTGCCGGGCGACGCTACGACAACGCGTCGCTCGTCGATTCGATCCAGGGTGCGGCGGCGGCAGCGCACTAATCGCAACTAACGGTCAAATCATCAGGCATTGACCGGCGGAGTGGCAGCGTGCGCCGCCACTCCGGTCATTTTCCGTCGCCGGCAGCCCGCAGCGCGCGGACCAGTTCGCTGGCCGCCTTGCCGAGCCCCGTGTGTTTCGGCCGGCGCAAGAACACGGGCAGCGGCAGCCCGTTGCGGATGTTCGCGAACACGAGCGGCGCGAGGTCGCCGTCGGCGACGTATCGGCCGGTCACGGATTCGGGCAGGTTCGCCCAGCCATGTCCGGCCTTCACGAGCGCGATTGCGGTCGCCATGTCGGTCACTTTCCACGTGCGGTTGCCGATCAACGGCCGCACGTCGGTCAGCGGCCGTTCGGGATCGGCGATCACGATCTGCCGGAAACCGGACAGCCGCTCGATCGCCTCGGGTTGCGCGCATTCGGCGATCGCCGGATGGCTCGGCGCGGCGACCGCGACGAGCGTCTCGGTCCACAGCCCGTGGATCTGCTCCTGCGGATGCAGGTCGAGCCCGCCATACGCGACACAGAGATCGACAGCGCCGCGATGCAGCGCATCGACGATCACGTCCTGCGGCGCCGTGACGATGCTGATCGCGAGCGCCGGGTATTTCGCGGCGACAGCGGTCAGCGCGCGGGCAACGGGCGCGCCGTCGAGTTCGGCGGCGAGGCCGAGCCGCAACGTATCCTCGACGCCTTCCGACAGGTGCTGCGCATGCGCACGCAACGCGTGCAGCCGTTCGGCGATCGAGCGTGCATCGGGCAGCAGCGCAGCCATCGCGGCGGTCGGCGTCGGTTCGCGTGTGCCGCGGTCGAACAGCACGAGGTCGAGTTCGGCCTCGAGGTTCGCGATCGCCATGCTGATCGCCGACGGCGTGCGGCCGAGCGCACGCGCGGCGGCGGAAAACGAGCCTTTGTCGATGACGGTCAGCAGCATGTCGATGTGGTCGCTGGTCAGCATGCACTGGCCTCCTGTCAGAAAAATTGAAAGGACCTGACTTTTGCGGACGCGCTACCCGCTGATAGTCTCGCCACCTTGTTCGATAGAAGGTGGATGGTCATGCAAGGGTGGAAGAGACGCATAGTCTACGTCGTGGTGTTCGAAGTGCTCGGCATCCTGATCGCATCGTCGGTGCTCGGCATGCTGAGCGGCGCGAGCGTGGCGACGAGCGGCGCGATGGGGGTGATGATCTCGACGACGGGCGTCACCGTCAATTTCCTGTACAACCTCGCGTTCGAGGCGTGGGAGCGCAGGAGCGCGGCGACGACGCGCACGGTCGGGCGCCGCGTGGTGCACGCGATCGGCTTCCAGGTCGCGCTCGTGACGTTCCTGATCCCGCTGATCGCGTGGTGGCTCGACGTGTCGTTGCTGCAGGCATTCCTGTACGACGCGGTGCTGATCGTGTTCTTCCCGATCTTCACGTTCACGTACAACTGGGCGTTCGACAGCGTGTTCGGGCTGCCGGATTCGGTCACGCGCAAGGCGGAGCCGGCTGTGTGGTAAGTCGTGCTGAAGGAATTGCGCAGGCAGATTGACGGGATGGACGCGCCGGTGACGCACGGCGGTCGATGAAGCGGCGATGCGGCGCGTATCCGCATCGTCGTTGAACAGCGAGGAGAGCGGGCGGCGCAGAAGCCGCCCGAGGGAACTTACGCGGCGACGAACTCGTGCACGAAGCGGTTGAACACGGCGGGGCTTGCCGCGTTCATCCCGTGCGACGCGCCGGCGACGGTCTGCCGTTGCGCATTGCCGATCCACTGCGACAGCGTGTCGACGTTGTTGCGGAACATCTTCGGGCTGCGCTGGCCGTCGATCAGCAGCGTGCGGCATGCGATGTCGCCGGCCGTGTGCTGCGAGTACGCGGGCAGCGGGTCGCGCAGTTGCTTCGGCAGCGTGCTCGCATTGTCGATCGCCATCGTGCGGAACCGCGACGTGCTCTTCTTCCATGCACCCGGCAGGCTCACGGAATCGACGAACATCTCGAGGCCCGATTCGACGTCGCCTTGCCCGATCAGGCTCACGGCCTTCGTGCGCAGTGCGATCGCGGCGGCCGGCAGCGCGGCTTCGCGCACGCCCGGCTGTTGCAGCGGGCCGCCCGGATCGGCGAGCGTCAGCGATTCGACGAGCTGCGGATGCTGGCGCGCCACGTTGAACGCGACGCTGCCGCCGCGCGAGTGGCCGACCAGATGCACGGGGCCGAGATCGAGCGCGTCGATGAATTCGGCGAGCTCGTCGACGTGGTTCTGCCAGCTGAACTCGTCCTGGATGCCCGCTTCGACGGCCGGCCAGTAATGGCTGAGGCTCGGCGCGATGCAGCGGTAGTGGGCCGACAGCGACGCGAGTTGTGGATCCCAGTAGCGGTAGTCGCACAGCGAGCCGTGCACGAACACCATCGGCGCACCGCTGCCCCGCTCGACATACGGCAGGCTGATGCCTGACGAAAGCGTCGCAAATTGCAGGTCGGGGTTCGCGAGCACGGACGGCTCGATTCGCATGTTCATGGCTGAAAGACTCAAAGGTGCGTCAACACGACGCAACTATGCATCACGGCGACCTGCAAGGAAAACGCATAATTTTCATCGTGACGATCAATTTTATTGATGGCTCGGCCGCAAACCCTTGTCGGAAGGAGACGGGTGTCGATGCTTTCAATCATCTGACGATTGGTCGCGAAGCCGGACACGCCTGAAACGGGCGTGCGGCGGCCTGCGCACCCGCGCATCGCAACCGTGGAAAAAGGGGAGGACGCGGGCCGCGCACGCGGCCCGCTTGTCAGCGCACCGCCAGCGCGGGCGCGGTCTGAAGCTCGACGGGGAGATCGTTGTCGGCCGCGAACTGCATCGCGAAATCGAATGCGTCCGCGCAGACGGTGCGCAATTCGTCCGACACAAACAGGCATTTGACGTTGCCGTCGACCGCGGGCATCGCGAGCCGCGACAGCGCGCACGGATAGCCGGGCCGCCGTTCGCCGACGAACAGCGTGATGACGCCCGCGAGGCGCTCGGGCCAGTCGCTCGGGCGGAAGGTTTTCTGCGCGCGCGTGACGCCGCGGATCAGGTGGCCGGTGATGCGGCCCTGTTCGGTAACTTCGATGCGATCCATGCTGTGCGTGTCCTCGTTCGCGTCATTCGCCGCCATCGGCCGCCGCGTCGCCGCGCGCGGGAATCCGCAGGTTGCGCAGCTTGTGATAGAGCGTTTTCTTCGGCATCCCGAGCGCTTCGCTCGCCTCCGCGACGTTGCCGTTGTGACGCTGCAGCATGTCCTCGATCAGCATCCGCTCGAAATACGCGAGCTGTTCCGCGAGCGTGCCGCCCGCGGCCGGCGTGCCGCCGGACGACAGCAGGCTGTCGCCGGTCAGCCCGAGCACGAAGCGGTCGGCCACGTTCTGCAGCTCGCGCACGTTGCCGGGCCACGCATGCGTCATCAGTTCGGATACCTGCGCAGCCGTGACGACCGGCGCCGGCTGCCCGAAGCGGCGCGCGGCCGCGAGCACGAAATGCTCGAACAGCAGCGGCACGTCCTCGCGCCGTTCGCGCAGCGGCGGCAGCTCGATCTGTGCGACGTTGAGGCGATACAGCAAGTCCGCGCGAAAGCGGCCGTCGGCCGCGAGTTCGGCAAGATCGGCCTTCGACGCGGCGACCACGCGGCAGTCGACCGGAATCAGCTCGTTCGCGCCGAGCCGCTCGACCACGCGCTCCTGCAGCACGCGCAGCATCTTGATCTGCAGCGTGATCGGCATCGTCTCGATCTCGTCGAGGAACAGCGTGCCGCCGTCCGCCCATTCGATCTTGCCGATGCGCTTCTTGATCGCGCCGGTGAACGCGCCGGCTTCATGGCCGAACAGTTCGCTCTCGAAGACCTGCTCCGGCAGGCCGCCGCAGTTCAGCGCGACGAAATGCGCGTCGCGCCGGCCGCCGAAGTCGTGCAGGCTGCGCGCGATCAGTTCCTTGCCGGTGCCGGTTTCGCCGGTGATCAGCACCGACACCGACGTATCGGCGAGACGCAGGATCTTCTTGCGCACGTCGGCCATCGCGGGCGACTTGCCGAGCACGAACGCCTCGATGCCCTGCCAGTTGTTCAGCGCCGCGCGCAGGCCCTGCACCTCGAGCGTCAGGCGGCGCTTCTCGACCGCGCGCGCAACGCGCCCCGCGATCACGTCCGACGAAAACGGCTTCTCGATGAAGTCGTACGCGCCGACCTGCATCGCGCCGACGGCCGTCGAGATATCGGCATGGCCGCTGATCAGCACCACCGGGATCTGCGCGTCGATGGCCATCACGCGATCGAGCAGCTGTAGCCCGTCGATGCCCGGCATCCGCACGTCCGACACGATCACGACCGGCGCACCGGGCGCGACGTGATGCAGCGCGTCGGCGGCCGACGCGAACGCATCGACCGCGAAGCCGGCAAGCGCCACCGCCTGCTCGACGCCGATCCGGACGTTTTCATCGTCCTCGACGACCAGCACCCGAATCTCATCTTCCATGCTCTGTCCTTTGCAGCGTGGCCGCCGCGAATTCGATACTGAACTGCGCGCCGCCTTCGTCGCGGTTCGTCGCGGCGATCTTCGCGCCGAACGCCTCGACGATGCGCGACGTGATCGCGAGGCCGAGCCCGAGGCCCTGGCCGCGCGGTTTGGTCGTGACGAACGGCTCGAACAGGTGCGGCAGCACCTCGGGCGCGATGCCCGCGCCGCTGTCGGCGACGGTGAAGCGCACGCGGCCGGCTTCGTCCGGCCCGGCGGCCTCGATGACGATGCGGCGCACGGGCGCATCGTGCACCGCGTCGAGCGCGTTGCCGAGCAGGTTCACGATCACCTGCTGCAGCTGGCTCGATTCGGCCGACACGGCGGTGCCGGGCGCGATGTTCACGTCGAGCTGCACGCCTTCGTCGCGAATCCGCGCATCGTAGATGAGGCGTGCATGCGCGACGGCCTCGTTCAGCGACACCGCGACGCGCTCGACGTCGGGCTTGCGCGCGAAGGTCTTCAGCTCGCCGGTGAGCACCGCCATGCTGTCGACGAGCTTGCCGATCCGTTCGAGATTGGCGAGTGCCGGCGCGGGCTGGCCGCGCTCGAAGAACGTGCGCGCGTTGTCGCACAGCGTGCGGATCGCGACGAGCGGCTGGTTCAGCTCGTGCGTGAGGCCGGCGGCCATCTGCCCGAGCACCGCGAGCTTGCCCGCGTGCACGACTTCCTGCTGCGACGCGCGCAGCCGCTGCTCGGTGCGCTCGCGCTCGACGATCTCGCGCTGCATCCGTTCGTTCGCGGCCGTCAGCGCGGCCGTGCGCTGCGCGACGGTCAGCTCGAGCTGGTCGTTCGCGCGCCGTAGCGCGTCCTGCGCGTTCAGCCGCGCGACGATCGCCCGGCGGCGCTGGATCGCGTAGCCGGCGAGCAGCGCGGCGATCAGGAACGCGCCGGTGACGAACACGAAGGCCGTCTGCTGCTGGCGCCGCGCGCCCGCGATGTCGAGCAGCACCATCAGCGAATCGCCGGCCTGCGGCGCGGGGCGCGACATCACGAGATAGCGCGTGGTGCGGCCGCTGCGGCGCGTATCGGGGAAGGTGCCGAACCACGCGGCTGCACTGCGGTCGCCGATGTGGCGGTACGGCAACGCGTCGACCGTGCGGCCCGCGTATTGCCGTGACGCCTGGATGTCGCGTTGCTGCTGCGCGGTGATCGGGCGCAGCGCGGTGAATTTCCACGCGGGTTCGGTCGAGATCACGACCACGCCGTTGCTGTCGACGACCATTGCGGCGACGCCCGGCGCTCGCCACGCCGATTCGAGCGGATCGACGCTGATCTTCACGGCGGCCACGCCGATCGGCACGCCGTCGTCGCGCACTGCGCTGGCGAAGTAGACGCCCGGCACGCCGGTGTTGGTGCCGATGCCGAAGAAGCGGCCGCTGCCGCGCGCGAGCGCGTCCTTGAAGTACGG
The DNA here is from genome assembly GCF_017104825.1 of Burkholderia sp. Ac-20345. Taxonomy (NCBI): domain Bacteria; kingdom Pseudomonadati; phylum Pseudomonadota; class Betaproteobacteria; order Burkholderiales; family Burkholderiaceae; genus Burkholderia; species Burkholderia sp. Ac-20345. The sequence continues at coordinate 57,298 of NZ_JAAGPO010000054.1, forward strand.
CCGGTACGACACGTTGGTGCCGACGAAGCTGAGCGTCTCGTTCCAGTTGCTGGCGGCGATCACGTCGCCCTGCAGGTCGATCACGTCGACCGCACCGCTGCCCGCGTCGCGGTTCACGGCTTCGAGGTAGGTGTTGACGGTGTGCACGAGTTCGGGGGCGTCATGCGGCGCGGCTTTCAGCATCGTGCGCACGCCGTCCTGCCGCGCGACCAGGCCGGGCAGGATCTCGAAACGGCCGAGTTCGCTCTTCAGGCTCGACGCATACAGGTCGAGCCGGTGCGCGCCGGTTTCCTCGAGCGCGTCGATCGCGCGTTCCCACGCGAAATCGACGGCCGCGGCCGCCACGCTCACATACAGCACGCCGGCCGATGCCCAGCCCCACCACGGGATTCCCTTGAAGCCTTTTTGCACGTTCGCCCTCATCGAAGCCCGCAACCGTCCGTCCGTCGCAACGCCCAGAACGACGCCCAGAACGACGCCCAGAACGACGCCCAGAACGACGCCCAGAACGACGCCCAGAACGACGCCCAGAACGACGCCCAGAACGACGCCCAGAACGACGCCCAGAACGACGCCCAGAACGAC